>CAJBLH010000131.1 GCA_903953895.1 uncultured Desulfobacteraceae bacterium
CAATTGACACATCGCATGGTCAAGGTGTTGACATTCTGCGCAAGTTTGGCATCGCATATTCAACCTCAAATATGCGATACATACAACTGACCTGACTACCTGTGGCGCTTCATGCAATATTTTTGGAGAGCATGATTTATCTCAAATTATATTAAGAAGATAGAGAGTATCGGTACACCGATACACGCAGAGATATCAAACCCAAAAAAATCCCGATTTTTCAGAACGGATGTTTGTTTACAATCACTCCCTGGCACATCTCAAAAGAAAGGTGTACAATATGAGCGCTACCATCAATGCTCTTGTAGAAGAGTTCCTGGATCTTCCTTTGGATGATCAAGAGTATGCCGCTGATTTATTATTAAAACAGCTCATCGAATCCAGACGGGAGCATCTTGCGACCAGAGTTATTGAAGCCAGATCTAACTATCATGCAGGGCGAATTATGTCAGGAACATTCGATAAACTGATGGAGGATTTGGAGAATAATTGATGCGGTATGGGATCAAGGATTTAAAAAATCATACCGTAAACGAATTCACAGATATCCACAGTTGAAAAATCAATTTCGAGAAAAGATGGCGCTGTTTTTAGAGCAGCCATTCGACCCACGACTTCGTACCCATTTTTATAAACCAATTTTTTCTTGGATGGAAGACATTTTGCAGTGAGGTTGTCAAAAGGTTTTGATGAATGGCATTTATTAATGTAACGTAGATGATAGCACCGTGGAATTTTGAAATGATCAAAATATAACCCGTCGTACACCTGTATTAAAAAAGAATAGAACGTTCTGCTATCAAAGAGAAAAGAGCAGAAATTATTTCATCAAGGACAGCCGAATGAGCTGGAACCGATAAATACGAGGTATTTCGCTATGAAACGCCACAATTGGGACAAACAGTTACGAACTATTTTTGCCGCGGGCAGTGTAATGGAAGTTTGGCCAATGGGCAATTATGATGAATTCATCCCAGATTCCAGTCAGGAGAATAGCTTCGGGACATATTGGAGCAATGTTCATTCATATCTGAACACTGCCATTACGCATTATGAACAGAGCCAACGGAACAGGTCAGTGAAGGTATTGGATGATGTCCGAACTGCATCCTGAAACGTCTCCTGACCCAGTGGAATCTGACTTTCAGTCAGAGTACCAGCAAGAAAATATTGAGATTCTAGTCAATAAGTTGGAGATTGGCAACCTGACACAGGACGAGCAAAGGCGCCTTTTTGAATTTCTGAAGCAGTCTCCACCCTCTGTGGTCTTGACTGCGACACGCCATCAAACCTTCATTGGTCCCATTCCGCCACCTGATCACTTGAAACAATATGATTCAAAAACTCGTGATATCATTGTAGGTATGGCGCGTGACGAACAGCGCCATGTTCATGAATTAAGGGTACGGGGGCTGAATGGGGCCATTGAAAAAGATAAAAGGGGGCAGAGGATAGGAGGTGCCATAGCTATTACTGGCTTGCTTGTAGCAGCACTCATCGCTCCGCATAGCGCAATTGCCGCCGCAATAATTGGCTCGCTTGATTTGTTTGGGATGGTGGCTCTTTTTGTTGCTCCAAGGGTAATAGAAGGCCGAAAAAGCCCGGGTACTGAAAGAACAAAGAAGATAAAGTAACAGCGTCCGGCCCTCTGGATTCGTCAACCAGTGCCGGGTTGGCTGCGCTCTCGATCTGGGTTAATGGTAAACCAGCAAACGAACTGGAAGATATTTTCGCCAAAACTGTTCGTCGCTCTATGCGGGTATCCGCATCCTGTCTATCCATGTGAATATTTTTTATGAGTTGCCTAAGAGCGGATCATGTCTACGTGCTGCGATAAGGCAGGGTGGTTTCGGGAATATTCGACTGTAACGGGCTGACTTATTCAGTTGTTTCGACCTGAGGTATGGGGTGATTTTATGAAAACAAACAATCCAAAAATGCACGATTCATTATTCAAATGGTTAATCACA
>CAJBLH010000132.1 GCA_903953895.1 uncultured Desulfobacteraceae bacterium
AGCGTTGGCTGTTTTTCCCTCATGTAAAATTAAATGGGCCTCAAACAGAGGCCCATTTAATCCGATAATTCATTCCCGCTTGTCAACCTATTTTGGAAATTTTCTGCTGTTCCTTACTCTAATAAACTGGGAGCCCACACATGGGTGGCCGAACCCTGTTATCGTTCTCAGACAACCGCCAGGATGCCGCTTTTTTTGCGCCATACTTTGAACGTACAAGCGGAGATATTGCGCTTCGAAGTGCAGTCTATCAGGTGTTGAGTAAAGCCGATGAGCCGATGGATCTGGAGTTGTTGGCAGAAAAAGTCTTTAAGCATTGGAAACGAACCGGGCAGCCGGTAATGATCGGTTCAGAAGGACAATTGCGCACTACTCGCCAGGAGATGTGGGACATTCTTCTTGGAAAAATCGCCTCCGAATTTTGTACTCCCAGTGGCAGACGGAACTCCCTGGAAGCCCTCGGTCTGGTTCGAGTCGGATACGATTCCCGAAAGTATAAAAAACTCATATCATTGGTAACAGAACATGTTCCAAGCAAACATCGTGAACAAGTCGATGCATTGTGTCATTACCTATTGGAAAACATCCGCCGGGAAAAAGCGATTGGCAATCTCTATGACCTTGACATGACTGATGAATTCATTTGGGGAAGAATATTCGCCAGACCATCTGCCTTTCAAATGCACAAAACTGACCCCAATGTTCGCTTTGCTTGGATACCGCCGGAGGGCAACAACCGCCATAACCGGAGGAGTTGGTATCTAGTCGAGCAGCTTGGTTGGAGCTGGGATCAAACACGAAAATTTCTGGCTGAGTTCTGGCAGGCCATGGACGACTTGAAAATGATTGTCAGATTGCAGCCTGGCTATGGGTTAGATGGTCGTCTTCTCCTTTATGCAAAAGGAAATGAAAGGCCGCTCTATTTCTGTAAAGCCTGCGGATTGCTTCAAACAGCAATTGTTGCAGGTCGCTGTACGGCATTTCGTTGCAGAGGGGAGGTTTCGGAGCTTTCCAATGACCAGCGGAACCAGATGGCTAAAAACAATCATTATGTGTTCAGTTATGCGGATGGTAAAGCCATGACAACCCGCGCCCGCGAACATACCGCTTCGCTTTCAACCGAATTGCGGGAGATAATTGAAAGCGAGTTTGCGGACGGGTTTGTCAATCTGCTGAGTTGTACAACCACAATGGAAATGGGGGTTGATCTGGGTACTCTTGAAGCCATTGTCAACTTGAATATTCCCCCAGGTATTTCCAATTATCAACAGCGAACTGGCCGAGCTGGCAGGCGAGCTCAGGCAGCGCCATTTTGCGTAACTGTAGCTCGCAACACCCAATATGATCAGGCTGTTTTTCGTATTTTTCAGGATTATCTGGGTGGAAGGGCTCCCATTCCATTTATATTGTTGGATAATGCCCGCCTTTTCAGACGCCACCAGCATGGCATCGTCCTTTCGGGATTTCTGAAATTTCGGATAAAAAAAATCGACAAAAACGCTCCCAGCCTGTGCGACATGTTCGGAGATATTTTTGGCCCTGCAGAATATGCAACATTCATGGACGATCTGAATTCGTGGCTCGAAAGCGAAAGTGGTCAAAGTTCTATCAAAGAAGCGGAAAGATTGGCTGACCGGCTTCCGGATTCAATATCACCAACGTTTCCCCTTCGTGGCCTGGCATTGAAAGAACATTTCAGGGAAAATATCCGCAAGTTTGCCAGTGAAGTGTTGGATCGATGGCAGATATACACAAACAAAATCAATGAAGCAAAAGATGCTGCAGACGATACAGCTTCTTTAAGAACGCAACTGCGTTGGAGCGGTATGCGCGACAGATTTTTACAGCAGTTTCTGGTTGATCAGATTTCTCAACGAAGCTTGATCCCTACATACAGTTTCCCGGTTCATACATTGACCCTTGAGGTAACCAGGGAAATGGGGAAGCAAACACAATTTGGGTTTAATACCGATATCGTTTTGAACAGGGATGCAGGAATGGGCATCAGTGAATATGCACCAGGTGCAGAGGTAATTGCCAATGGCCGTATATGGCGCAGTGCAGGATTGGCATATTACCCGAAAATGTTTATGCCAACTGAATACTATGTTGCTTGTCCCCAGTGCCATCACGTTGACATTCGGGTTGCACGAGATGATATGCCGCCCGAATGCAGTAATTGCGGTAGCCCAGAACGACGAACGCCCCGTGCTTATCTTGAACCGAAAGGTTTTGTTACTCCCTACGAAGAAAGGCATGGGAAAGACCCCGGCATGAACCGCCGACGCCAGAGACGGGCTGATGAGGCTCGCCTCATCACGATCCCTCAAGAAGATATGTTCAAAGACAGTGATCATTATGCGGTCAGAACTGCATTGTTGCGGGCGCAGCCAACGGACGAGGATCAGCAGCCTGGCCGTCTTTTTATCGTGAACAGAGGCGTCTATGGGTTCGGGTATCATATTTGCCCGCTTTGCAACTATGCTGAACCGGCACTCAAACCCCAGGGGCTTAAAAAGAAGCATAGCGAGCCATTGACAGGAAAAACTTGCCGGAATGAAAATATAAAATGGACGCAGGACTTGGCGCATGCCTTTGAAACGGACGTTTTGCTGATTCGCTTCAGCAAAACGATTGCACTACCGCCGGTAGACTCAAAGAGTCCTCGACAGTATATGGAATCATTTACTCGCACGCTGAGTGAAGCTTTACGTTTTGCAGTTACTGAGCTTTTACAAATTCAGCCATCCGAGATACGGGCCACTTTCCTCAGAAACAACCAGTTTGCGGATGCGGTTCTCTATGATGCCTGTGCAGGTGGCGCTGGTTATTCTGTTCAGTTGCATCAAGATGTTTCAATTTCGACTGTTCTTAAAAAGGCTGTGGAGAGACTGTCCTGTCCAAGAGAGTGCAGTTCTGCATGTAGCGCATGTTTGTGTGACTACTCAAACCAACTGTCGTGGGATCAGTTCGATCGGTTCCCCGTGCTGAAATGGCTTAAAGAATTGGTAGATGATGCAAAACCCGATGACTTCATTAAAGCAGGCGCTGTGAGATGGGCGAGTACCAGCTTGAAAGGGTTGACTGAAAGATTATCCGGGATATCACAGATGTATCTATTCGTTATCAGTTTGGATGCAATTGAAGGAGAAGATAATAAGACAAGGCATTGGTTAGTCAACATGCTCAATGAAGGCATGAATATCTCTATTCATTTGGCGAAGCCATTGGAAATGGTTCCCAGACAATTGAGTTCCAGGATGCGCGAGACACTTCGGCATCTCTATCCATATGCCAAAGATGGTCGGCTGAAGATAGGATATGTTCCCAAAATAGATGAGAGCAAGACAAACAACCTGGCCAGAATATTTATTGAACCAATACCAGGATCTCCAGCCTGGTTTAGCAGCCGTCCGACACCCCCGCTCTTGCAGGATTTATTACCCGAACCCATTTATCAGCAGAAACTTAACGATGAATCTGCAACTGAATTGTCTGAAATGATATCGGGAACGGTATATTACTCTGCAGATAAAATCCGTGGGAGCGTTCCAATAGAGCGATGGGAGATATCTGAAGGAGAAGTACGTAACTTTCAGGACGTTTTTGCTGTTTTACAGGGAGCTTATATTGATCAATTTGTCATAAAAGACCCATATTGTGCTGCTGGCGATTTACAAAGATCGTCTCTTATCGATTTAATTAGGGTCGTTTTGGGAATTGCCAATAATATAAAAAACATGACCATTCATTGTCGTGAACAGAATTTTAAGGATCTTCGTTATATGGCGCCATATAAAATAAAAGAAGTTCTCAACAGTGCCATTATCAACGATTTTCCTACGATTAAGCTCATTATTCATGTGCACAATTTCAAAACGAGTAGATCTTTTCATGATAGGACCCTTGATTTCCACGCAATCGACAACGACGGATGTTCTATTACCCATCGTTATGATTTGACGGGCGGAATTGATTTTCTGATGGACAAGAAAGCGTCAACGAAAATATACAGGTACCAGATCGAGAAATAGCCACAGACTGTGTCCGGTTAAAATGATATCATTTTGAATTCAAAATATTATCATTGTTCCAAAAACCTGCTGGGCTTCCCAAAGCTCGTGACAACCACATCTTTCTTGGCGCGGGTGGCGGCCACGTATAACAGCGCCCGCTCATGGGTTTCCCCCTCATTTTGAATCACGGAATCACTTGTTTTCGCCCATTCGCCTTCCAGCGGCACAATGCCATCGTTTACACCCGCGATAATGACCCGGTCAAATTCCAGGCCTTTTACTCGATGCATCGTCGCCATTCGGAGTCCTTGTTTTCTTCTGTCTTCAGCTTCACTGCGTTTGATAAAATAAACTTCTTTTCCTTTGGCCCTGAGTGCGCCTTCATACTGTTTCAAAAGATCATGGGTTCGGGCAACCAGACAAACTTCATTCAGCGCCCCGCCTTCCTGAACTACGTGATCCAGGTATCTTAAAATGAAATCAATTTCGCCCTGGAAAGACGCCGTATGTTCAACCTTGGGCATAACGCCGTGGATGAGTGATTTATATCCCTTCTGTTCATCCGTGCCCCCATCGAGGTCATCGAAGCGGATGCCTTTCAGCAACCCAACAGCCCATCGCCTGTTCTCTTCAGTGGTGCGATAATTCATCTTTAGATGCTTTCCCCGGCCGCGGATGTTGATGCCGCATTTCTCCAATATGACTTTATGGCGGTAAATGCGCTGATGCGCATCGCCCACAATGAACAAATCATTTTTCTTTTCAGGCCCCGGGATCATCTGCCGGATGAGTCTGAATGCCGAAGCGCTCATATCCTGCGCTTCGTCAACGATGACCGCCTTGTAGGGAAGAACATCGCCTTTCTTGCGGATAATGGCGCAGGCATCGCTCATGGCATCGTCCACTTCCCTTAAATTGTTTTCATTCAAGAGAACCCTGTATTCTTCAAATACGGGCCAGATGGCTTTTCTGTTCTGCCGGCTCAGCCGGATGCCTCTTCCCACCCGGGGAGCTTTCAAATAGTCCTCAAAAGAGAATATGGCCTGCGGCTGGACAACCCGCTCCCATTCTTCCCGGTAAAAACCATCTTCATAACCCAGTTCATCGGGCACCAGGGTCAACGCTTTTTCCCATAACGGGCGGGTGCGTTCCCCGTAATCGATAACGTATGTATAGCCGTTTTTTCGCAAAAAACCGGATACCCAGCGATCCAGATTTACCACTTCAATCCGGCGCATGAGTTTATCAGTACATATTTTTGAAAGATTCTCCTTGATATCCGCTGCCAGATTGCGGGTAAATGTCGTGAAAAGAACCTTGTCGTTCTCATCCGTAAAAGCGTTTTCAACCAGCCATTTTGCCCGGTGGATGGCCACAACGGTCTTGCCGGTGCCGGCACCCCCCAGAACCCGGACCGGTCCGTTCCAGTTTCTTTCCACCAGACTTCGCTGAGACGGATGGAGGAACACACGCCACTTTTCCAGCGGCGCCATCAAGATTTCCTGCAGGATCAGATCATCTTCAGCGACAAAGAAGCGGCGCCTGGTATCCGGGTTTTCAAGGGCGGCGTCATAGTTCTCGGTATCTATTGTCTCTTTGGCTTCAGGCGACTTGTCAAATTCCCTGAATACTTCCTCCAGGGAATATCCGGCGGCGAGTGCGGTCAGCGCTTCATGGGCTTCCGTGGGGATTTGGGCTGCCGCCTGATCAAGCTGAGCTTCGGAACAGATTTGGCGGACCAGGGGAATAAGTTCCACCGGAACACCGATTTTCAAAAGATGGCGGTCTTGAATGGATGCAAACAGATATTCTTGAGCATTTTTCAGGGCCGATGCATCGGTTTCTGCGGGAGCAATCCGGGTATCGTCAACATCGTATATCTGAAGACTTCCGGTTTCAGGGTTTATTGTGCATTTTTTGTTTTTGGCCCATGCATACGCCTTATCATGGTGGTCCACCCACAGGAGCATATAGACATTGCCCGTATCCGGTTTTTTAACGATCCCCCGATAAGTTTGATCGATTCTTACGGAACGCAGGGTCGGATCCTTGAATTCAATTATTTTTTCATAATTGATACTGGATGCCGTTGGGTTATTCCTGAATTTGGTGATGAATTCCAGAACCTTGCCCTGCATTTTTTTGGGGACGGCTGCAAATGCGGTCATGAACTCCGAGGAGATCGCCACTTTGATGTCATTCATTGTTTCTACACTCCATAAGAAAAATTTGATTCACCGCAAAGGCGCAAAGGACGCAAAGAAAAAAAAACAATTTTCAAAATAATCTTTGCGATCTTTGCGTCTTTGCGGTGAGTATGATTTTTTCCATCAATCTTTCATGGACATGAATCGTTGTGCATCCGAAAGCACTTCCGAAATTAAAGCCGTCTCCCAGCCAAGTGCCTCAAACTGAGGCTGATATTCGATTTCCTGATCCGCCAGAAAGGCGATTTTCAGTGCTTCCCAGCCCAGTTCAGCACATGCCAGGATTTCACCATTGTGGCCTTCGAGTTCATAGCCCGCCTCAGGCACGGGCCAGCCATTGTCACGCAGTTGATCGAGAAGGCCATGGAATTGTTCATCCGTCATTTTTGCGACGGCGTCCCAGTTGTCCGCTGCCGCCGTATCCGCTGCGCCGGGCATCCGGTCTTCCGGTTCCTTGAAAAGCGTTATGGTGTCATAGGCTTTCGCCTTGTTGCCCTCGGAAGTCACAAAAAAAGCATATGGCAGAAACTGGTAAAAATTATAAAGCCTCAAAAAGCCATTCCAGCCGGACTGAAAACCGGGTTTGTCTT
Source organism: uncultured Desulfobacteraceae bacterium (assembly GCA_903953895.1). Classification (GTDB taxonomy): domain Bacteria; phylum Desulfobacterota; class Desulfobacteria; order Desulfobacterales; family Desulfatirhabdiaceae; genus RAAP-1. The sequence continues at coordinate 6,814 of CAJBLH010000132.1, forward strand.
TTTTTGTTTTTTCATCATCAAAAAAACATCCAACGCTGACGCCAGATGGTTCACCAGGCGGCGCCACAGCTTTTTTTTCAACCACGATAAACTGCTTTAAAAACGTATCCCCGGCCAGGCTGCCCGGATCATAATTGCCATAGAGACAGCTTTCGCTCAAACCGGTGCCGTCTGATTCTTTCATTTTTTCAGCCATCGCCTCCGGCATCAAGGTCTCAATGCCATCCATCCACTTCCTTATGGCTGCTGCATCCCCGTAGCGTTTGGTGTCAACATGCAACAAAGCGGAAACAAACATGAACCGCCGCCATTTTTCTTCATCCGGATTCTCCAGAAAATGCATCAGAGAATCAAGGCTGTTAGATTTAGCGTGATTTTTAAAGCTGCCCAGACCATATCCTTCCAATAGCGGCTTGAAATTGCCTCCGGACGGCAATCCCGCCGGGTCCATGTAATCTTCAAAAAAAGTTTTCTGGGGTTTAAACTTGTTTTCCACGTCGTGCCAGGACAGCGACCAGACATGATACTTTCCGCTTTGGACAATCGCCATTCTTTGGGCCATGTCCAGGCCAATGCGATGATGATGGTAGGTAAACCCGTCCAGAAATACGGCAATCGGCTTGACGCCGTCATTAAACCGGGCGGATTTGATTAAAAAATCAGCCCGTGACAGGACGCTGACCCCGCTGAGTTCTCCCAGTTCCACCTGCGGCTCGATATAATAAGCCCTGTCGCCGACTTTTAAAAAATAGCCAGGCTTGCCGTTCACCAGATCATTTTTGAGTATTAACGGCAACGCCGGAGACCGGTATAATTTCAGAGCACCCAGAAACCTGGCTTCCAGCTCGCTCTCAATAAACGTATTAAAGGGGATATCGCTGATATTTTCAGTCTTGACCAGTTTTTCACGGAAACTCAAGATTTCCGCAAGCAGCTCAACGGCTGTTTCTCGGGATGTTTCCGGCATATTGTAACTGTTGCGGTATGCAAAAAGGCATCGATAGCATCCATCCTTTTCCACATCCTGATTACAGGCGCAGGCCCTCAAGGCTTCCAGGGACATCTCCAGGACGTCCATCAACTGGGTTTCCGCTTGCATGAGCTGCTTCAGATAACCCGTTCCGCCCGGAACCGTGTCATACAGGACCAGATATTTTCTCTTGTACGCGGAATCCGGCATCGGTTCTTCATGCACAGTGGTCTGAAGGTGGTCTATTTTCCCTTTGAATCTTTTTTTAAGCCCCAGTTGTATGGCGGCAATAAATGATTGAAGCTTGCGGTTGGAATCAGAGATGATATCCACCGGCAGCAGAATCCGGATCGCCTCGGACACAAACTGGCGATACAGGTAAATGCAGTCGATCAGGCTCTTGCCGCTCTCCTGGTCTCTGGATGTACAGGTAAAAGCGTGGGAGGGTTCATTATCATCTGCCTGCACCTTGCCGCAGACCCTGCAGAGAGAAAAGCCATTCCTGGGCATTTCGACACCGGCAATGGAAACCTTATCACCCATCTCCGACTTTTCGCCGAAATTGATTTCACAGAAATCCACCTTGGACAGAAACTCGAAACCAAAAGGAAAGTCCGCGTTCACTTTGTAAGCGTCAACAATATGCTTGTCGTCAAATTCCACAAGCATCTGTTTGTTATAAAACACAGGCTCACGATCATCGGAGTCATCCGTAATCCGGCTCTTTCTGTCGGATGTGGCGGCAAAGACCTGGCGCATCCTGAGCATCTGACGTTTCTGTCCGGCGTCCGCCCACATGGGGCTTCCGCACTTGACACAAACCTGCTTGTCCTCCTCCTTGCCAAGCAGCTCTTTATGTGAGCAGTTATTGCAGAATCGCCAGGTTTCAATTTCCGATACGCTCATATCCACCTGGTCGATTTTTACCTTTCTGCCTTCGGCATAAAAGGTGTTGGCCGGGGCCAGCTCCGCCAGAGCGCTTACCGCAGGGCGTTCATACTCATAATTCCAGGTGTCATAAGAGCTTTCCCCTTCCTGCACTTTCTGTTTTTTTCTGTAAATCAGGGAATGGAGCATGACGCCTGCTTCCGGAAAAGCATAGTTGGGGAGCAGTCCTTCATCCGTAAAGAAATTGAAGGTATCTCGGTCGCTGATGTTTTTTACCAGGGCCTGAAGCGCCGATTTTTCAATCTTCAATTCCCGGAGTTCGTTGTCATAATTTTTGTCTTTCGGCCCCGTCATTTTCTTGTTGATTTTCGTGTTCAGTATTCGGACTTTTTTCCGCAAGGAATCCCGCTCCAGACTGCGGCCATGAAGTCCGTTCATGATGCGATAATGATGGCTGCCCTGCCAGTCGCGATCTCCTTTAACAAACACCTTCAACTGGGCCTCGGATTCCGGGCTCAACCCGGACCCGCCGTTTTTGAAAAGATCCACGAACTGATCAAAAAAATCCGTTTGGTTTGTTTCAATGAAATGAATAAGGCTGTGGGGAAACTTTTTCCGGTCAATCTTTTGATCGGGCGATCCCAGATTGTTTAACACCTGCCCCAATTGCCTGGGCAGGGATGCGCTTGCATCGGTGGCGATCCATTTGTCAAAACAAAAGGCGGTAAACTGCCGCTCCAGTATCGCGGAGGCATCCAGAAAAATGCCGGGGGAATCAATATGTCCGGCCAGCATCGCTTCAGGTTCGGCATAAAAATACAGATCATGGGGCCTGGCATTGGCAACGGTCAGATTCAGCGCGTTTCCGTCCCGCCTTCCTGCTCTTCCGATTCGCTGCAGATAATTGGCCTGGGCCGGTGGTACGGAACACAGAACCAGCGAGGAAAGATCGCCGATATCAATGCCCATTTCAAGTGTAGGGGTACAGGACAAGAGGTTTGGATACCAGGGCTTGCGAATATTTTCGTTTGCCTTGAACTCTTTCTCAAGCGCTTCCCGTTCCGTCCTTTTCAAAAGGCCCGTATGTTCCTTTGCGAATATTCTCTCCACATCACCCGTTGCATATAGTTTTCCATAATAATCCCCTCCGGCTTGAAAGGCTTCATATGTGCCGAAACAGTAAAAACGCTGGCAGGGAGAGTTATCAAAATGAACACTTTCTTCATCCGCAACGGAAATATTATGTCCGCAGATCCGGCAGCGAAACTGCCTGACCCTGGATGACACCCGGAGCGCTTCCGGCCGGATTCCCCATACCCTGTCTCCTCTGACCAATTTTTCCGTCAGCACTCCCTGGGAAACCAATACTTTCAGGACAATGTCGTAAACATCCTTTGATACGGTATTGACTATCGGTGACACGGTATAAAGGCATTTATCCAGCCAGCTTTGATACCATGTCATATGGGAGGCTGCGCCGCTGAATAACGGATCGAAGCGGCTGCCTCTGCGGGTAGTCAAAAATGACGGGGTTCTGGAGTTGGGGCCAAAATTCGGCATCCAGATTTTCTGGTTGATCACATACGGTGTGCCGTAACTTTCAATAAATGAATCCAGCGCCGGCAGATAGATACCGCCCTGATTTTTCAGGTGAACGATCAGGCCAAGCAGGAAGCGGATCAGCAGGCCCCGATCGATTCTCCTCAACAATCCGATCTCGTTTTGGATCGCTTCAAGCAAGCGGTCTGTTGCCTGCTCCAGATGCGAAGGGTCAAGATATCCCACCGAGGAGCTTGTTTTTTCCAGCGTTCTGCCGATTCTGGCCTGAAAACCATATTCACTGAAAATTTCCCATCCGATCCGGTTGTTGATATGTTGCAGCAGCGTGGAGCCATCAGGCAGGTTGTCGTGGGCTTTCAGATGATCGTAATCGCTCAGCCACTCCATATTGGGCGCAAGAAAAGTGGCAATGTACCGGTTCCGGTCCATCTTCCCGGTCCAATAATCCACAAAGGTTTCCGGCAGCTCGGCCAGGGTCTTTCCATCTCCGGATTCCTGTATCACCTTTTGAAGGGCGGTACGGAAATTGAAACGATACGTCCGGCCATTAAAAAATCCGGCCCGGTGGGCCGCATCCTGGACATTGTCGGAGAAGGCCAGCAGTTTCTTGTCGTCGTTATAAGTGGATGAATAGAGCTGAACAATCATGACGGCAGTCATGCTCGCAGCTCTGGAGCCCACAAGTGTAAGGCCATTGTTTGATTGACAAAAAGGACAATCTTTGGAGCTTATTTTTGTATTCCCTATTTGACGTCTTGTGTCTGGCATATAAACATAAATAAGTTCTTGATGACCACAATTAGGGCACAGCTCTGGGGATGATTGTGTCGTCACGTTCAAACAGCTTGTGCAAAAAAAATAATTTCCGACCAAATTATTCCTTACTAATGGCGACCTTACTTCATCTCCAGTATCAATAGATTTATTATGTATCTCTTCGTTTGGAAAAATATAAACAATTTTTGGATCAGGAATAGGGCGCCCTTTCTTATCTCTTTTGAAGAATCCTGGATAAAAGTCCTTCAAGTCGCCCTTGATTTCGTTTTTTCCTATCCGTTTCAGTCCGGACCAGCCCATGCTGCCGCATTCCCTGCAATGAACCAGGGGAAGATGGGTTTTCAGTTGCGTTTCGTTCAAATCATCCGAAAATCGCAGCCGGGGATTTGTTGACACTTCGGCAATCATTCGCCGCAGTTCGCGCATCCAGAGCTGGACGCGGATGTTTAAAAACGGCCGGACAAAGGGTTTTTCGCCGTTCTCAATCTCTTTGGCGACCACTTTGATCCGGGCCTCGGAAATCAGGGCGAGCAGACTGCCCAGCAGGTTTACCTCGTATAGCTGGTCATCGGTTTTGAGTCCTTTGGTGACTTTTTCAAGCTGGGCAAAGATATCATCAAAGGAGAGAATCGTTCCTTTCATTGTCTTTAGCAGGTTCTGAAAGAGCAGATGCTCCTTGATCTTTTCCCCCAGGGCTATCCGCCAGCCCGTGTCGTTAAAATCGCCTTGAATTTCTTCATCGAGCCAGAGCCTGTGCTGCGCCAGGATATATTCTTCGTAATTGTTGGAATTGGCGGGTTCAAGTTCACCCGCCTTTTCCCTTGGGATGATGTCCACATGGGATATAAGACAATCGCCAAGAAACTCTCCGGCGCTCAGGCGGGACTCGGAAATGATCGAGCCGTTGGCGAACTTTTCGCCGAAGACTGCGGATGCATATACCAGCAGGTCTTTCTGCTCTTCCTGGCTTCCCAGTGTAGCCGACGTCCCCACGCAGCAGAGATAATCCTTTGATATGGCAAGCCGGGCCTTCAGCCGCCGGATCAAACAGCCCAGGTCCGAGCCTTGCGCCCCATCAAAGGTATGGAGTTCATCCACCACCAGGAACCGCAAGGTGTCCGGACTGTTGTGCAGCCAGAGGGGACGGTCGTCAGGCCGGATCAGCAGGTAGTCCAGCATCTTGTAGTTGGTCAGCAGGATGTCCGGCGGCAAAAGCCGTATGGTATGCTTATCGGAAATGAGCCGATCCTGGGTCATGAGCATGGACGGGTCTTTTTCCTGCTGGCCGATATATATCCCCGCCGTGACGTGTCCTTTGAGGCTGCTGTTATGGATCAGTTTCGCCAGCCGGCCGGCCTGGTCCGTGGCAAGGGCGTTCATGGGATAGATGAGGATCGCTTTGATTCCCGGCTCTCCCCGGTGCCGGTAGCAATAGTCAAGGATAGGATAGATGAAGCATTCCGTCTTTCCGGACCCGGTGCCGGTGGCAACAATGGTGGATTGCGGGTTTGGACCGGACAGGCGGTCAAAGGATTTTTCCTGATGCAGATACGGCGAAAACGGCATGGGCAGGTCCGGGAAATAATCCGGCCCTCCTTTGCCCTGCTGGTAGGGGAGCTGGATATCCAGAAACGGGCCTTTGAAGACATTGCCAGGTTCAGCCAGAAAATTCTCCAGAATATTGGAGAAAAACGGCGTTGTTACCGGAAAGGTGGTGCGCAGAAAATCCTTGATGCCTTGTTCGACATGCCCGGCCAGGACGGATGGGATCATTATGTCTTAAATCCTTCTTCCATTTTTGCGAAACAGCGCTATGTGGCGTATATTCAAAGCGAATGTTGTTTCTGGTTTTAATAACATGATCAAGGTATCTGATCTTCCGGACAGGAGTTTTGCCAGCTTCGCCCTCTGGGATGAGCCTTTTTTCGGGTGCCGGGAGCAATAACCATATGGAAAAAACCCATTAAACAATAACCTCGCTTCAAAAGGTAAGGGTGTTCTGTGATACTGTTTTTATAACATTTTAAGAAATGCTTTGATTTTTTCAAAGGCTGGATGATCAAGCCGCCAGTATCCATCTTCTCGTCCTGATTTCTGAGCGGCAATACCCAAGTTCAGATCAGGTGTATATCTCGAAGCCAGGAAAGCATGGACTTTTGGCACAGCAGTAGCCGATGATGCCGGAGTATCTGATATGTAATCCTGCATGCATTTTTGCAAATATTCAAAATGTACGATTTCCAACCATTGCCGTGAGGATAAAAAAGTATGTACTCTTGCTTTGGGCATAGCATTTTGGGATAACACCCGCTGCTTTTCCGCCAAGCACTCAAAATATTGATCCACGCAGGTCATCGCGGGATCATCGCTGACAGATGCCAAACAGACATTTTCGATCATTCCCTTTGTTGCTGAATCGGGTACAATCATCACGGTTATTTGAGGTGGTCCAGTGACAGGTTGTAAAGGGGTTTTTGGCTTTGGCAGATCAAGACGGCTCATCGCATCACACACACTTTGAAAAGCACCCCCCGGGTCGTCATCGGCATCCCTGATAATGCCGATTGAAGTGATTTTGCTGTAACCTGAAGTTTTTTTTACCAAGGCTTCCAGTTTGGAAGGAAATTTATCTTTGCCGCTCACCTCTATGACTTGAATGTCAGTCAGATCAAGATTTACCAGTAATTCATTGAACAAATTCACTTCATCTTTTCCTTCGACGAGCAGTATCTTGGACTTTGTAATCGCTTCAGGCATATTTCGTTTTCCCATCAGCGTACCTCCCAGCCTGACTCAATGGTCGTTTGCAATGTACTCTGATCAAAGGTTACGGCATTTATCGTATCATCCTTCTGTTCAAGACGATGATACCGGAAATCATACGGGCCGCTGGTTAAAAAAGCTTTCTGGGCCGATTCTATGCATTCCCAACTGTGGGTGGTGGCGAATATCTGAGTATCGTAGTGCCGGGCCGCTTCAGCAATAGCTTTCCAGACCTGAACCATAACAGAATAGTGAAGACCGTTTTCAATTTCATCGATAAGAACTACACCACCTGCTGCGCTGGAAATTGCAAGCAGCAAAGATGCGAGACTCCCCAATCCATCACCCATCACGGCAAGAGGCAACATCCGACCGATGCCGATATCACCATGAATCATGGGTACGCTGCCGATGACGATGGTGCTTAACCGTTTTAATCGCGGCTCGATAATTTTTAATGCCGTCAATATATTGGATTGATTTTCCACGACATCCAGTTGCCCATATCGACTGGCGTTTTCCATTGATGACGGACGACGGCGGGCCGTTAAAAATATTCCTGGAAACAATGGTTCCACCAGGGGCGGCTGGAAGTTAATGCCTTTTGAATCAATTTGCAGGTTGACCGAATATATCTTGTTTTTTATATTCTTATACTGAAGTTGAAGTGCTTGCGCCAGAACACTGCTGCTACCTATGGTCACTTTGCCCTCAGATTCGCCAAGAGGAATCGTCAAAATTTGCCCGGAAGTCTCTTTCAGCGTTATGCTGATTTGTTTATCACCTACTAGGCCGCCATTAATGGTTATGATCAATTGGTTGTCATAATTGTGAAACAGGTGAGCCCACGCTATATCCCGAATGGAGGTGGCGTTTCCATCCATTGATTCCATTCCGCGAAAAGCATTGAGCTTTAATACCAGATGAATATTCGTGGTTCCCAGAAGCAAAAAAATGGTTTCAAGCAGTGTTGTCTTGCCGGCGTTGTTCATACCGCCAATGAGATTGATTCGCTCAATCGAATCAAACGTAAAAGACTTAAAGCAGCGAAAATTCTTGATGGAAAATGTGGAGAAGTGGCAACCACTCTCGTCAGCTTTGCTGATAACAGGCTTATTCTTTTGTTTTGAATGGTATTTCCGTGCCATGACATTTACCTTTCGCTATAGATATTCATATCGTGATACTCAAACGGCTACTATAGACTTTCAGAAAAATAATTTCGCGGCGTTATCGGTCGGAGATATACTACAGTATAATCTCCTCCCTGCTGCCTTGCGAAATGAATTTTCTGAAAGTCTATAGCTAATCCACGCCTAACCCCTCAAGCTGAAAAGCTATTCTCCCATGATATTCTCTATTGAATATGGACAGGTTTCGGGGAATGCTGATTCTGGCAATCCAGTTTCATCAACTGCAAAGTCAACTGAATCTTCGAAAATCTGATTGACAGCTTCCGGGATAAGCCGCCTCAAACTTGGGTTATCCATCAACAAAAGTTTCAGTTCCTTTCTCTGTGTCAGAATTGTTGATTTCCAGCTTTTTGGCCGTTGATCAGGCTGATAATCCCATTTCAAAAGGTGAGAAATCAGGATGATTAACCGGCTGTACAGCTCTTTTTTCTGGCTTTTACCCATGCTTTCAACTTCCTCTATCAGGTTTTCAACGTCAAGCTGAGACAATGCCCCTGCTTTCAATAAAGCCGCCTGTTCCTCTATCCATTGATAAAAATCTTGTTCGTATAGGCTCATGGTTTATACCTCATTCCACTGGTACGGGATGCTTTTGTTTATTCTCTTTACATTCAAGCCGCTCATGGTACAATCTGAGCATGAAAAAACAACCTTTGCTCATAACGAATATATTCCTTAAAGATCGCAGCATCCGGAACAGACTTCTGATTCAAACTGTTTTGTCGTCAAGCGCAGTTGAAGGCATCGGGAAATCTGCCAGGAGGGCGATTGAAGCTGAACAACTTCGGATCGATCTCATCAACCGCTCTGACCCTTCCGAAGAGACCTTGCCAAAACAGCCCTGAAAATATCTTCCATGCTCGAATTGTTTCATTAGCTTTGGCACTTGCAATGCCATGGCAAAAGTAAAATTATCCTTGCTGATGTTCACCTGACGGTACTGTCCCGCCCACCCATAGACATCCCCCAGCCATACCTTATGCATATGGCAAATATCCGCGGCTGAAAACCGATATTCGCGGTCATACATGCCCAGGAATTCATGCAATGCGCGGAGTTGTTCGCGAGCCTCGACCTCATCCATAACCCGCTTTCGGGTAATGCCCAGTTTGTTTTTCAACACCCGCCTTCGCGAACCAGGCTCGTACATATCCTCCACAAGACCGCTCGTGTCGTAACGGCTGCCTTTACTCATCACTGAACCTCCGTTCAAACTCCGCCCACACCGTTTCATAATCCTTTTCCCGGTCGCAGCGGTCAAAGGGGGCCAGGTAGGTGATGGTGCGCTCGATGGGGCCGCCGGGCAGGGTGTCATCCATGATGGTTCTCTCTACTGTGCCGGATGTCATGTCCTTGATCTCGTTCCATTCCGGACGGGTGAAGCCCACGCCGGTAAGTCCCTTGGAGCAGGTGAACACAATGCGGCCGTTCTGGTCATACCAGGTATCGGACTCGTTTTGTCGAAGCACAGGGAACTGAATCCGGTAAATGGTTTTCAGCTCATCCAGGGTCATACCCAATGCCATGGCCGCCAGGACGTCAATTTCAACCAGGGCTTGACGGCGGGCGTAGTCGGTGCGGAGGGCGCAGTTGCGCTGCCATTGGGGGGTGAGACTGGTGAAAAAGCTGTTGGGAAGGCGGGGATCAGTTTTGGCCCAGGAGTCAGATTGGAAAGTTTCCTGAAAGCATTCCTGCCATAGATCGACGTAATGAATGGTTAAGGAAGTAAGAATCAAAGCCCTTGATTTGAGAATATTCTGCAATAATGCCGATTTAGTGTTTTGTGAATGAGCTATTTCTAACAATGGCAACTGATTGATCAAAGTTGTATTCGCATGCCCCATTCCAGTGCTTTTCACTCTAAAATCAATGGGAATGGAAACGCTCAAACCGTAGTAAAGGATTAAATTGTCAATGCCTGCAAATGTCGTACTCAAGCATGTATGGATGTGTCCGACTCCCTTCGGAATGATGATCGGAATGAAAGTTCTTTCTCCTGATTGACTGAGCATTTCCCTATTTACGAAACGATAACAGTCTGTTACTGCCACTTCCCTATCTTGGCCGGTTGCATCTGTCCATCGGAACCGTGGAGCCCGTTTCTGATACTCCTCCAGCTTACAATCCGGCACATAATTGGTGCGGGGCAGGTAATCATCCGGCAGAGTGGTGAGGTCGAGAATATCGTAATGGGAATTCAGGGTGCAAATTGCTCGTGGGGTTTTGTAAAACGGGTTGCCTACGAAAAAATGGGGCCCGGAGAGAATCCACTCGCTGGCATGAGCTGGAAACCGGGTGTCCCGGCGAATTGTGTGTTCTTTCTGAGCTTTTGTTTCACCCCACATATAAGTTGAATAATATTTCTCTTTAAAATCCCCCAACCGTAAGGGTTGATCAGCGAATTTTTGCAACACGCCAATAAGCTGCCGGGAATGCAGGGCTGGAATCCTTGCTTGAAGGGGTGACGCTCCGGGTTCATCATAGAGTTGGGCAAACAGCGACAATTCCTCCCGGCTGACTTCAATGATCCGATCTTTGTGGGATCTTACGTTCCATTTGTTGTCATCATCTTTGATGGCGGGTATGGGTCCGTATCCAGGATGGGCAAAGCAGGCATCAACAGTTGGCGGAGTATAGAGGTTGGCGAGATTGCGAAAATCAACAGTCGTAGTGAAAACCAAACGGTTTTGAAATACGTTGATGCTGAATTTTGCGTGATGATCAACATCTGCAAAAAGATTGAGCTCATTTTGGAACTGAAAATGGTATCTCAACCTCGGATATACGGCCTCCCGGAACCCGCCCCCATTAGTATCGTCGTAAATCCCTTCCGGGTGCAGGAATGCGCAAACGCCGGTCTCAATTCTTCCAATGGCCCATGCCAAAGGCAGAAAACATTTATAAAGATTGGCTTTTTGTCCGGCAAGCAAGTGGTAATTCTGATGTGCATTCAGAAAATTCTGGGTTCCTTCGGCTTCCTCAAAGACATATAGATAGGTGCTTTTAAGGGCATATTTTTCTAATGCCGCTTCACGTTTATCAGCAAGCACAGATGCGGTAAATTTCCGCAGTACAAAAAGCGGTTCTGCATCACCCAAAACGCCCCCTTCATTCCACTCCACCTTGATCCACGGCGGATTCCCCAACACCAGATCAAACCCACCCCGCCGCTCAAACAGCTCCGCAAACTCAAGCTCCCAATGCAGATAGCGGTACCTTTCCGCCAACTCCTGCACCAGACCCAGCCGGGAATTTTCTTCGCACAACTTATCCACATTCACATACCCCAGCGCATCCAGCATATCCAGAGACATCTGCTTGGGCCGGGTATCCGGAAACAGAGATTGCTGCCCCTTTTCATAGACCGATGCATCATAAAGGTTTCCTTCCAGGATCAGGGTCAGATCAAACAAAAACTCAGCCCGGCCCGGTAGCAGGTCTGCCTTTTCGATGGGCCAGAACCACAGAGCACACCAATAATCCATGACCAGTTTCAACCGCCGGTAAGGGCTTGAATTGCGGACATCTCTGGAAAACATCTCTTGATGAAAGATGCGGTCTTTCTCTTCAGTGGTCGTGGGCCGTCGTTCATCCCCGGTTTCCTTCTGACCGAAGACCCGGAGCGGATCGGTGGTGCGGCGATAAATATCGCGCTGCATTTCGATATGGCTTTGCCAGAGCTTATCCACTGCGGCGGAAAGCGTCTTGAGATGCTCGATCTCACTGTCTGAAAACGGCTTGATAAACTCCTTGCGCCACTCGGCAATGGCCTTGATTTCTTTTCCCGCCATCTGTTTGACGACTTTGTCGTTGTAGCTGGCCATGTCCTTGTCCGGCAGCAGGAAGTGATAAACCATATCGGTATCCCGTTTTGCGCCTGGCATCACCCTTTCCGGAACGGCATCCAGCCAAAGCGGATCGGTTCTTTGCTTCTTACTGAGCAGGCTTTCGTGAAACACCTGGCGCCTGGCGCCCACAAGAGAATTGCCGCAAACCAGTTGCATGCCGAACCAGGGCACGAATGCACCTTCGTGGATGGTGTTCAGCCACAGGGAGATTTCCGCCAGTTCCACCGCCACCGGGTTCAGATCGACGCCATGCACGTTTCTGTCGGCGATGTACATTTTCACCTTCTGGAGTTCCAGGGGATAATCGTCATGGCGGATGGTTATCCCGGTTTCCTTCTGCTTCAGATCCAGATAAGCATTCGACAACTGGTTGACGGCTTCGTTCAAAAACGCCGCGCTTCCCATGGCCGGCTCGCAAAGGGTCAATGCCAGGATGTCATCGGCGGTTTTGTCTTTAAGAAGCTCCTTCAAGGCATATTTTACCAGGCACTGGGTCAATACTTCCGGGGTGTAATAGGATGCCGATTTTTCACGATCCCGGCCCGCCAGCCGGTAAATAAAAGCGCCTCTGTCGTATTTGACCAGGGTGCCATCGTCATGAAAGACCCGCTCATCCTCGGTGTATTGCTCCAGATCTTCGGGCTTTACAAAATAGGCGGTCTCCAGCACATTGTGCGCCTCATCCGCCTTTTTCACCTCGTACAGATCGGTTTCGGCAAAAAACCCCTGATAAGAGAGAAGGGCCTCATATACCGCACCCAACTGGTTGATGCCAAGCTGCGAATAGGAAATGCGGCCCCGGCGATGGTTCGCTCCCCTTACCGGCCGGGACAGGGACATGAGTTCAATGACCTTTTGCAGCACAAAATTCCTGAATTTCACCTTGTTCAACAGCGGGGTCTTCCCCGGATCGAAAAGGTGGCTGCGAAGCGGGGAAATGCGGAAGGTGTGGTGTTCTGAACCAGATGCGGTCACATCGAGCTGAAGCATCTTTCCCTGTTTGGGATAACCATCGTAGAGCAGATCGAACAGCAAGTTGATGGATTCGTGGATATAAAAACCGTTTCTGGACTCGGCGGTGGTCAGTTTCACCATCTCAAGCTCCCGCAGGGATTCCAGGCTGTAGCCTTTCCGGTACGCTTCGGATTTATCCGGAAGATAACCCAGTGCAGGTCTGGCCTCGATGTAAAATAAAAACAGCATCCGGTACATGTATCGCAGGCATTCACGGGTCAGTTGACCCGCCATGTCCCGCCCATATATTTTTTCATGGAGCTGTTCACGGAGATAGAAAACCGCTTCGTTACCCAACAGCTCGATGGCTTCCCGCAGCGAGTATTTCAGGTCTTCGGATACGGCAAAGGCATGTTTATGGGAATTTTCATCCAGCGTATCCAGAAACGGAATGCCGTCCTGGGGGCAGATGGAATCCCGGTGCAGCAGCGCGGCCATGGCCTGCAGGGTGGAGGTGTCCCTGCGGTCCAGAATCTCCCGGATGTCAAACCGCAGCAGCCGCTTTTCATGCCATTTGGTACGATCTAAAAGCATGATCTGGGTAAAACTGATCAGGACGACCCATCGGGGAGGCTCGGCCTTTCCGAAAACCTGGCGGGTGATGATTTCCTCCAAAGAAAAATCAGTAAGCTTTTGGATTTCATCATCAACCGGATATTGCTCCGGCAGAAAATGCGCTTTCAGCGGATCGGCATCCTCCTCCGGATCGATGACCGCCTCGATGATCCAGAGCGCCGGAGAACCATCGGGCAGGTCGATTTTGCCGGCCAGGGGAATATCGCTGTCATCATCCAGGGCAACTGTCTGGGGGCAATATTCATAACCCAGGGCCAGAAGCAACTGGCCGGCGAATTCCCGCTGCAGGCGCAGTCTTTCTTCAATGCTGCGTTCCCGTTCCAGAAGACCCTGCCCGGCAAAGAATTCCTTTCTAAGGCCCCGCAATTTGGTGTGGGGCTGGGGAGTGCCGTTCTCATCCTCTTTCTGCTTCCACTGGCTGAAAATGTCTTTCAGGTCGTTTTCAAGGATGGCGGAAAGATAATGATGGGTGTAAAACTCGTTTTCATTGGTGATGCCGGTTATGTCGATGGTCATAAAATATATTTCACCGCAAAGGCGCAAAGAGCGCAAAGAAAAATTAAAAAAACAAGAAGATAATAGACAGTATCGCCAGGCACAAACCGGTTATCGTTATTATTCTTTGCGTCCTTTGCGCCTTTGCGGTGAATATTTCTTTTTCACAAGTTGTTTACGATTCGTTTTATCCCATTCTTCATGAGCGTGACATTAAAATTGAGCAACAAACCCAATTTGAGGCGGGTTAGCTTCAGATAGGTCAAAATCTGTGCCTCATGAATGGCCTCAATCTGGTTGACTGTTTTCAATTCAAGTATTACGGCATTGTCAACGAGAATATCCAGCCTGTAACCACAATCCAGTTTTACACCTTTATATTCAACCGGCAGTCCTTTTTGCCTTTCAAAACTGACATTCCTCAAGGACAATTCCCGGCACAGACATTCCTCATAAGCCGATTCAAGCAACCCCGGGCCCAATATTCGATGTACTTCTATGGCAGCTCCGATGATCAAATTTGAAAGTCTGTCTTCATTGCCTAACATAAGTATTTGTATCCATATATGTTTCTCACCGTAAAGACGCAAAGAGAATCGATTGAAAAACCGGTTTTTCTTTGCGTCCTTTGCGCCTTTGCGGTGAATTTAGCTTTTCAAAACAGCAATTACCTGAATAAAGGGATTGTCTTCCGTTGTCATGGTCTCCTCAACCCAGGTCAGGAACTCACTAAAGATGCGATCGATTTCCCGCTTTTCCTGGTCTTTTCGGCTGAGCTGTTTTTTGTCTGCATAGAACAGTTCAAGCTGCTCGTGATGTTTAACTTTCAATCGGTCCAGATTGTCGAGGTGCGTTTGCAGTTTTGGATTGATCATGTCCTCGAAAGATTTCCGCTCCCCGGTCATGTAATGTTTTGCTTGTTTGACGGCCTCCGGCAGGAGGCTCCGGAGGGATTCCAGATCCTGACTTTCCTCTCGGTTCGGAAATGTGGTTCCGCCAAGACCGGTTCTGGCTAAAAGTGACGCGAAGGATTCAATCTTCTGAAAGGTTCTGTTCTGAAACGTCACGCCAAACCACCGATGAACCAGGGGATGGCCCTTGAGATTGGGCACAAGGCCCGTGAGGATAAACACGGTTTCTTCCGCCGACAGTGCGCCCTGAAGCGATAAAACCGGCGCTTCATGCCGCCCGAATCCGGCGACCACCTTATCGTTAATCCATTCCAGAACCGGATTCTGCTGCCATAGATAATGAATCCGGGGCCAGGCGTTTTCATCTTTCCGGCTGCGTTTTATTTCATCCTGAATGGCGTCCTGGTCCGATGAAAGCACAAAGGTATCATCTTCGGGCCACACCTCTTTGGGAAGAACATACCGGAGCCGATGTTTCAGATCCTGGGGGGCGGTAAGGATCACCTGTCGGTCTGTCTCCACAAATTCCGACTGGAGGGTTTCCGACTGCTTCAGATATCCGATGGCATCTTTCAGGTAGTGGAAATCATCCGCATACAGGGAGGGCATGGTCATTGTCTTTTCATCCGCAGGCTGGCCGGATGGCGGAGATACCTCGCCCATCAGAATTTTCAGGGGATCGAAAGCCGCCTGCGCCGTTTGATCGAGAATTGCTTCAAAATCCGCTTCGCTTTTTCCCTGCGCGATAGCATCCGCCGTGATTTTCTCTTCTTCGTCGATATCATAGACACCCATCAGGGCCGCCGGATCGCCAATGTTCTTCACCGCTTCCTCATCCTTGCGGATGAGAATTTCCAGGATGCGCATATCGCCCCTGATCTTTTCATTGTTGCTTTGATTCACCAGATAAAGAATGTAAGGGATTTTTTCCTGGCCATAACGGTCAATCCGGCCATTTCTCTGTTGAAACACCATGAGCGACCAGGGGATGTCGAAATGAATGAGATGGTGGCTGAGGTAATGAAGATTGATGCCTTCGGATGCCACGTCCGATGCAATCAGGAGCCTAACAGGCGCTTCATCCTTTCCGAAATCTTCGACAATGCGCTGCTGATCAAGATCGGACATGGCGCCGTGCAGAATCTCAACCTGATTGTCTTTTAAGTGAAGGTCCCTCGGCAGGTTCTGATGCAGGAAGTTCAAAGTTTCAATGCGTTCCGTGAAGATGACAAGCCGTTCATCATGCGCTTTGCCCGTCCATCCGAAGCCATGCTGCTTGTCCCTTATGACCGACAGAAGCTTCTGGTATTTTGAAAATTGCTGCGGGGTGATGCGTTCGACCGCGGCCGCAAGTGCCTCGAGCTGGGAAATATCTTTCCCGGCATCGCTGTCTTCGTCCTTTCGCAGCCGGTTGATCCGGTTTTTGATGGTCATCAGGCACGCTGCCGGACTGGAAAACAATGCTTTTTCAAGGGTGGTTTTAAACAGTTGCCCGGCGCCCCGGTGTTGATCCATCTTTTCAAACGTAAGGCCCGTAAAGACGGCAAAGGCATTCTCTTCGGCATCACTTGCCTGACAATAAGCATTGCTGATTTCTCGATTCTTGAAGGCTTTCTGCACCTGATCCTGAATATCTTTTTTAAAGCGCCGGATGAAAAGCCCCTGGATGTCATCCGGCCCATATTGATCCGGGTTGGCGATGGCGGTGGGGTCGAGCATGTTCATCAGGCTGGCGAAGCTTCGGGCGCTGCCATCGTGGGGGGTGGCGGAGAGCATGATCAAGGTATCGGATCTTCCGGATAGGAGTTTGGCCAGTTTTGCACGCTGGGATGAACCTTTTCCCCGCTGGGCGACGTTATGCGCCTCGTCGATGACGATGATGTCCCAGAAGGCATTTTCCAGGTATGTGCGGTACTCCGCATCCTGCTTTAAGGTATCGATGGAAATGATGGATTTGTCGTAGTAATAAAACGGATTGTGATTGGTGGGGATGCGGGAGCGGACGCGTTGAATGCCGATGGAGTCCAGCCGCACCAGCGGAATCGTAAAACGGCTCCACATTTCCTTTTGAAACTGGGTGAGCATGCTCTTTACTGCCAGAACCAGAATCCGTTTGCCGCGGCCCCGGCGGATCAACTCACTGACCAGAATGCCGCAGGCCAGTGTTTTGCCGAGACCCACCGCATCGGCGATCAGAATACGCTGACGCGATTGCTGCAATGCCTGGATAGCGGGATCGAGCTGGTAAGGAACCAAGTCCATGGCGGCCTGGTGGCCGATGTAAAGATGGTCATCCGTTGGCGGCGTCTGCCGAAGCAGGCTTTCCATATAGAGCAGGGATTTCCGGTAGGAACTCGATGTATCAATTACCAGTTTGGTGTCGGCCGGGTCCAGGACTTCGATATGCTTGTCGATCTCATCCAGAAAAATGGCATCCTTGTTCCTGACGAGTTCCGATATGCCGATAACCGTCAGTGCATGGCCCCCGGAAGAAGTGTTGTTCACCTTTCGGACCAGCCATTCCGCATCGCGCACCACAATTCGGGCGCCGGGCGCAATAACCGTGTTGGAAAAATCCATTAAACAATAGCCTCGCTTTATGCATTATATTTATCTCAACAAGCAGGTCTCTTTCTGTGATAAAAGATCAATATAGCTGGAAATATCTCGTTGCGTACATCAAAGGGAAATGATAAGCAAGAACGAAATGATATCAGGCTGGCGTATGAATCAAAAATGGACAGCACAACCGAAAGCACCTGACATGTTGCGCCGGGTTGGAACATATCAAGAATTCTGTTGCGATAACATAACTCTGAAGGAGCGTTTTCCCTTATGTCTGTGAGACTGATTGCACAAGATTTGTATCGAATCATCCGGGAAGTGGAAAAGCTGGAAAAAGAGCTTTTGGCTGCTTCGGCCCAGAATCAAGAGATATTGGAAGATCGGCTCAGAAAGGCAAAAGCCGAACGGGACCTGTTGCGAAGGTCTCTTGAAGGCAGCAAGGATATTGCCTCGTAGCCGGTATCGGTGCCATCCCGGGTTGCGAACTCCTCTATGAGTTCCTGTAAGGCTGTCCGGTTCAATCTGTCATGTGATCGGATGGTACACACTTGCTGAATTTCCGCGATCTTTGATTCCATCAGGCTGTGAGCCTTAAATGGTAACCGTCCGCCAAGCCGGCGAAATCACGTGACTGCCCTTTTCCCTCGGTATTCATAAGGCTTGCAAAGACTACGGTGAAATCCCCAAACGGTTGTTAATGGCGTCCATGGCCCGAACCATGAGTACATCAAGAAGGTAAATC
>CAJBLH010000133.1 GCA_903953895.1 uncultured Desulfobacteraceae bacterium
ACGGGCAGCGGGTTGTGGTCTCCGGCGGCGATTATAGCGCTGAGATTAACGCCCGGGTCAGTCCCTTCATGCATCCGGAAGCCGTGTTCATGGTGCGTGGATTCGGACGCACCATTCCGGCCGAATCCAGGGCCTGCGGCAGGGGCGTGTCAGATGTTCGGTTGATGGCCGGGGGCCTCGACCAGTGGGATACAGCCGGCGGCGGACTGGCATTTCAGGAGCATTTCGTGTCGGTTCGAAAAGCCTGACCTTCCTGAAACATACAAAAAAATAAAAATGAAAATAATGCTCATTTGTTCTTGACAGGTTAAAGGTCATCAGTGTAAACGGACACAGTTTATTTTTTCATAAACTTTCCACCACTCCAAACATAGGGTGAAAATCTCATGCAGTTTGACTGGTTGAACTTTGCAATTATCTTGTTTCTGTTTGCCGGGCTTGCCTTCGGCGGACTCCCGGTTGTTTTATCGCTATTTCTTTCCCCAAAAAGCAAAGCAGGTGATCTGTCCCTTCCCTATGAATGCGGCATCAATCCCCTGGGATCGGCACGTGTGAATTTCGGCATCAATTATTATTTTTATGCGCTGCTGTTTCTGGCTTTTGATGTGGATGTCCTGTACCTGTTTCCGGTATCGGTAATTTATATGCACAGTCCCGGTTGGACGCTGTTCTGGGAACTTGCCGTCTTTTTGGGAATTCTCGGGCTTGCGGTGGTATATTTCTGGCGCAAAGGAGTGTTTACATGGCCAAGAAGGATTTCCTTCTAAAACAGGCAGCAGCGGATATCTCGGGCATAGCGGATACTGCTACGGATCCGCCGCTGATACAGATTCAACCCGTACAACAGATCGTAGATCTGTGCAGGGCCATGTCCCTTTGGCCGATGACGTTCGGGCTGGCATGCTGCGCCATTGAAATGATGGCGGTCGGCATGGCTAGGTTCGATATTTCAAGATTTGGGGCGGAAGTTTTCCGACCGTCCCCCCGTCAGTCTGATCTAATGATTGTCGCCGGAACGGTTTCAAAGAAAATGGCGCCTGCTGTTGTTCGACTTTACGAGCAGATGCCGGCTCCCAAATGGGTAATGGCTCTGGGCAACTGCGCCATATCCGGTGGACCGTTCAGTTTTGAAGGGCAGTACGGCATCATCGAAGGTGTAGATCGCCTGATACCTGTGGATGTCTATGTGCCCGGCTGTCCGCCCCGGCCCGAGGGATTGCTGGAAGGATTGTTCGAGCTTCAAAAGAAACTTACCGGCCGGAGATGGTGGCCGGAACCCAAAGAACATTACCGCATATGAAAAAGCAAACTATGAATCGCGCGCTTCCTGAATTTTTATCCAGTATCGAAGTCCGGGGAAAAGCCGTTTCCAATTACGCCAAAACCGGATGCTATGCGGGGATGCTGATAGAAAAGTCCCATCTGCTGCACGTTGCGACCCTTTTTTTCGATAACGGCTATTTTCTGGAAGATGTTTCAGGCGTTGATGTTCTGGAAGGAATCATGGTGGTTTATCATTTCGACCGCTATGATCGCTCCGAACGCCTGACCGTCCGGGTGCTGACATCCCACGATGCGCCGTCTGTGCCGTCCATCGCATCTATTTTCACCGGCGCAGACTGGCACGAGCGGGAATGTTTCGATTTTTTCGGGGTGATTTTCGAAAATCACCCGAATCTTAAGCCGCTGCTGCTCCCGGATGACCTCGGGGTGCATCCGTTGTTGAAAGAAACCAACCGGCAGTCGATATATGCCGTGTTGCCCTTTGATCAACTGGTGGACGGCAATATCAACGAGCAGCCGCTGTAAACGGCATTACTTATAATGATAGTTTTTTTTGACCAGCAGGTTCATTCATCATCACGATTTCGGACTGCTAACATTAAGCAAAAGGCATACCCGGAAGGATCCCATGAAGAGTCAATACTCCATTATCCAAGATAAAGAACGATGTATCGGCTGTCTGAGCTGCGAGGTTTATTGCCTGCAGAACAAACAGCTATCGGAAGGCCCCCGGCTTTGTGAAATTGTCGTGTTGGGCAAACGAAAACAAAATGGTATTCCTCGCGAAGCCTACGTATACATGTCTTGTTTTCACTGCGAAAATCCGGCCTGTGTTGCAGCATGTCCGACCAGCGCCATGAAAAAGCGTGAGCCCGACGGGATCGTATATGTGGATTTCGATCGTTGCATCGGATGCAAGGCCTGCATGGTGGCCTGTCCTTGGGGAGCGGTACAGTGGAATCCCGAAGCTCAGAAAGTGGTCAAATGCGATTATTGCAAGGATCGTGTGGATCAGGGACTCAAGCCCGCCTGTGTCACGGTTTGCACGACCGGGTGCCTGAACTTCAAGGAACTGAGCGGCAGCGACTCGGATTCGGATTAAGTGATTTAAAACCTATGATAGCCTTTCTGCACGAAAATGAAGGGCATCACCATCTTTGATTACCATCCAGCCTAAGGAGGCATGAATGTCGGGGACAGCGTGTCAGTGCCAGGAGATCGAATGCGCGGAAGTCGAAATCGATTACACTCTTCTGGATAAGATCATTCGTGATGATTATGGCGGAAACAGGGAAGCCATGATCATGATGATGCAGGCTATCCAGCGGGTATATCGCTTTTTGCCGGAAGCGGCCGTGAAGTACTTGTCCCAGGTCATCGAGGTTCCGCTCACCAAGATTTATGAGGTGGCCACATTTTACGCCTCTTTCAGTCTTGAACCCAAGGGCAAGTATATTCTCAGCGTCTGTACGGGCACAGCCTGCCATTTAAGAGGAAGCGGCGGCATGGTGGAACACATCTCGAAACGGATGGGAATCGCCCCCGGCAAAACAACCGCGGATATGAAACTGACCCTGGAAACGGTCAACTGCGTCGGCGCCTGTGCCGTGGCCCCTGTCGTAGTTGTTGATGAGAAGTATTACCCCAAGGCAGATATCGCTACGCTGAACGATTTCATGGATCGTCTGGATGCGGAATAAGGGAATGATGATATGATCGAAGCAACTCAAGTCGCAACTTCCCCTGAGGTTAATAAAATTACGTCTCCCGCCGGTCTGGATATCTTCCGGAAGGAACTTGACTCCAAACTCGACCCCAATGCACCGCTTTTGATCGTCTGCTGCGGCACCGGGTGTCAGGCAGCCGGCAGTTCCGAAGTCGTCGATAAATTCAGAGAGGTGCTTTCCGGAATCGGCTGGGGGGGGAAAGTCATACCCTTGGTCAAACCCACCGGGTGTCACGGATTCTGTTCACGGGGCCCCCTGGTGATCATCGAACCACAGGATCTGTTTTATCAGCGGGTTACGGTCGATGATGTCGAGGACATCGTCAACAAAACGATTTTGAACAATGAAGTCATCAGAAAGCTTCAATACAAGCCGGCCAATTCCAAGGAAGTCATTCCCAGAGCCAGCGATATTCCTTATTATGCCAAGCAGACCCGTCTGGTATTAAAGAATATCGGGAAAGTGGACCCCACCGAAATTAATGACTCCATCGTCCGCGGCAGTTATTCGGCACTGGCCAAGGTCCTGACCCGCATGTCTCCGGATCAGGTCATCGATGAAGTCGCCAATTCCAAACTCCGTGGCCGTGGTGGGGCCGGGTTCCCCACCGGACTCAAATGGGAATCCTGCGCCAAGCAGGAAGGCACACGATATGTTATCTGCAACGCGGACGAGGGAGACCCCGGAGCCTTCATGGACCGATCGCTTCTTGAAGGCGACCCTCACAGCGTATTGGAGGGAATGGCCATCTGCGCCTATGCAGTCGGTTCCAATCGCGGGTATATGTATGTGCGGGCGGAATATCCTCTGGCCGTTAAAACTCTCACGGCCGCCATCCGCCAGGCCGAGGCCCTCGGGCTTCTCGGAGATAATATCATGGGAACCGGTTTTGACTTCAAGGTCACCATTTCAACCGGCGCAGGCGCTTTCATCTGCGGTGAATCCTCCGCCTTGATGGCGTCTCTGGAAGGAAAAGTCGGCAGGCCCCGTCCCAAATATATCCGATCGGTTGAAAAAGGATTCCGGGACTGCCCGTCGAATCTCAACAATGTGGAAACCTACGCCAACATTCCCGACATCATCACCAACGGTGGTGATTGGTACAAATCTTTTGGGACGGAGCGGTCTTCCGGAACCAAGGTTTTTGCTCTGACCGGAAATGTCTATAATATTGGTCTGGTTGAAGTCCCCATGGGGATTTCGCTGATGGAAATCGTTTACGGCATCGGCGGGGGGATACCCAACAAACGGTCCCTGAAAGGGGTTCAGACCGGTGGGCCGTCGGGTGGATGCATTCCCATTCCGCACAAGATCCCCGACATCAATGTGGGGTACGGTAAACTGGCGGAAGCTGGATCTATCATGGGCTCCGGCGGTATGATCGTCATGGATGAAGATACCTGCATGATCGAGGTGGCCCGGTACTTTGTCAACTTTCTGGTCGAGGAATCCTGCGGTCAGTGTACGCCCTGCAGGGAAGGACTGATCCGGATGCGCGAAATCCTGAATCGGATCACCCAGGGCGACGGAAAGGAAGGCGATGTCGAACTCCTGGACGAGATTGGCAATTTCACCAATAATTTTTCTCTCTGCGGGCTCGGAACATCGGCGGCTAACCCGGTGCTGTCCACGATTCGGTTTTTCCGCGACGAATATGACGCCCACATCCGAGATAAAAAGTGCCCGGCAGGTGTCTGCAAGCCTCTGTTCCATTATGATATCGAAGCAGAAACATGTACCGGCTGCGGACTCTGCAAGACCAAATGTCCTGTCAAGGCGATCACCGGAGAGAAGAAAAAGACCCATGTCATTGACCAGTCTCTCTGCATTAAATGTATGGAATGCTATAAGAATTGTAAATTCAGAAGCGTCAAAATCATGTGATTAGGTTCAATCCGTTATCATCACATTAAAGGACACCCCGATGAAAGTCCTCAACATTGTATTAAACGGTAAAGCAGTTACCGCAAAGATGGGTCAGACCATTTTGGAGCTGGCAAGGGAACATAATGTCTTTATCCCGACACTTTGCGACAGCCCTGCGCTGGAGGCCGCCGCCATGTGCCGGCTGTGTACCGTGCAGGTCATTGAAGGTAAATGGCCCAAATTCGTGACTGCCTGTAATTTCCCACTGCGACGGGATGCTGAGGTCGTCACTGATTCTCCGGAAGTGCGGCATGGCCGAAAACTGATCATCGAACTGCTGATGGCCAGATGCCCGACATCACCGGAATTGCAGCGGCTGGCCGTGGATTACGGCTGTGATCTGGAGCGGTTTGCGCCGTTGAACGACGATTGCGTTGTGTGCGGGCTGTGTACTCGCGCTTGCGAAGCGGTGACTGGCCGCACGTTGTCCCTGGCCGGCAGGGGCGTGGCCATTCATGTGGACACCGCGTTTCAGAAGGCATCAGAGTATTGTATCGGCTGCGGAGCGTGCGTTCAGATCTGTCCGGTGAATAAAATCGCAATGGAAGATGTAGACGGCGAACGGCGGATCATTCTGCACGGGAAAATTGCATCCCGCGTCAAACTGCCGCAATGCACATCCTGCGGTAAGCATTTTGGTCCGGTGATCGACCTGCAGCAAGTCATGGAGCGCATGGGCGAACACAAGATTCCACCACCGAATGCATCGGTGTGTCCGGAGTGTTCGAGACGGAATCTGGCGATTAAACTGGGAAAACGGTATTTTGAACAATACGGCGTTTTCGAAGATGAAGAAGGTCAGGCGAATGCTGGATAAACCCTCTTTTAGTCTAAACGGCGATTACTATTCGTCCCGATTTTCGCAACTCGGTAAAGGCGAAGGCGATACCCTGGTTTTGAATCTTGGGCCGCAGCATCCTTCCACACACGGCGTTCTTCGTGTGATCGTGGAGCTTGACGGCGAATATGTTCTCAGGGCTGAACCGGTTCTGGGATACATTCACCGGATGCACGAGAAAATGGCTGAGGTTAAAACCTACATTCAGTATTTGCCAAACATGGGACGTGTCGATTATCTGCATGCTCTGGCCTGGAATTGGGCCTATGTGGGGGCTGTGGAAAAGCTGATGGGGCTCGAGGTGCCGGCGCGCGCCGAATACATCCGGGTCATCACCTGCGAGCTGAACCGCATATGTTCTCATCTCTTGTGGTGGGGCGCCTACGTGCTGGATCTGGGTGGGTTTACACCAATTCTGTATGCATTCGACGACCGCGAAATTCTCATGGACATCCTCCAGATACCGACCGGGTCGCGACTGACCTATTGCTATTACCGGTTCGGCGGGGTGTCTGCGGATTTGACGGAAACGTTTCTGACCCAGACCCGTAACTTCATCGAGCGCTTCAAGACCCGGATTCCGATGTATCATGATCTGGTTACAGGAAACATGATCCTTAGAGGCCGGTGTGAAGATATCGGTGCGCTCCCGGTTGAAATGGCCAGACGCTACGGGGCGACCGGCCCGGTGTTGCGAGGGTCGGGTGTGGCATACGATGTCCGGCGTTTTGAACCTTATTCTGTCTATGACAAATTCGACTTTGACATTCCGGTCGGAAAGAACGGAGATGCCATGGACCGGTATGATGTCCGGATGGCTGAAATGGAGCAGAGTGTCCGGATTATCGAACAGGCTCTGAACAGCATGCCAGATGGGCCCTTTGTCAACCCCGATGTGCCGGACCGCATCCTGCCGCCGGCCGGCGAGACATATTTCGCCGTGGAAGGTGCACGCGGGAAGATAGGTGTCTATCTGGTCAGTGATGGAACGGCCAAGCCGTATCGGCTGAAATTGCGGGCTCCGGGATATTCAAACCTGCATGTTTTTGCGGAGCTTGCTCAGGGGACGATTCTGGCGGATGCGGTTTCCATATTGGGTAGTCTTGACCTCGTGATACCGGAGATCGACAGATGACACAGCTTCTCCAGCTTTTTGCAAATCCACTGGTATACCTTCTGGTGGCGCTGATCGCAATCCTTACCTTTATCGCCCTGAACGGTCTGATACTGGTTTATGTGGAGCGGAAGGTCGCAGGCTTCATTCAAAGAAGACCCGGACCTTTTGAAGTCGGCCCTCACGGCCTGCTTCAGCCGCTGGCCGACGCTCTGAAACTCGTTGGCAAACAGTTGGTCGTGCCAAGGGATGCAGACCGCATACTATTCTGGGCTGCGCCGCTTTTATCATTCGCACCGGTGGCCGTCTGTCTGCTGCCGATACCCTTCGGCCCGCATCTGGTGGGGCTAAACGTAAACCTCGGGGTGCTGCTGGTTTTGGCCTTTTCCGGGTTGAACGTACTGGCCCTGTGTTTGGCAGGCTGGGGCTCCAACAACAAATATGCGCTGTTGGGAGCTGCCCGCGCGGTGGCCCAGTCTGTTGCCTATGAAATTCCGCTGCTTCTCTCGGTTCTCTGTGTGGCATTCACCAGCGGGTCTCTGAATTTTGCGGAGATTACGGCATCCCAGACCCATGGACTGCTTTCATGGAATGTGTTTACTCAGCCCGTGGCCTTTTTGATATTCTTTGTCTCTGCACTGGCTGAAACCAACCGGGCGCCCTTTGACCTCCCCGAGGCGGAAAGCGAGCTGACCGCTGGTTTTCATACGGAATATTCCGGCATGGGGTTCGGTTTGTTTTTCCTTGCGGAATACTCTTATATGATCGTGGTCTGCGCGGTGGCTTCTGTCCTGTTTCTGGGTGGGTGGAGCGGGCCGTTTCTGTCCGGCCACTGGTGGATGCTCGGTAAGATATATGCCTTGATCCTGGCCATGATGTGGTTTCGCTGGACTTATCCCCGTGTGCGGTTCGATCAGTTGCTGAACCTCTGCTGGAAATGGCTCATACCGCTTTCCCTGATCAACCTGATGGCGACTGCTTTGATCATAAACCTTGTGAGGTAGGATGACAACGATTCAAAAAACTCTGAAAGGGCTGTGGAGCCTGATTGTCGGCCTGAAGGTCACGGGAAAGGAGTTCTGCAAACCCTGGATTACCGTTCATTATCCAAGGCAGGAAGTCACGAACCTGGAATCCTACAGGGGGCATATTGATCTTGTACCGAGACCGGATGAACCCAAAAAGCCGCTTTGCATTGTCTGCAAACGCTGCGAGGAAGTATGTCCTTCTGGCTGCATTCGAGTCGAAGGGCATGTGCCTGGGGAGCAAACCGGTGAAGCCCGCCAGTTGCTGCTGATATCCAATGTGCCGCTGCCCAATTCCGCGGCTCGGGACCCCATCTGCGCTGCTGACAAGACCCTGCGGGTGCTTGATGGTTTTACCCTCAACTACAATTATTGCAGCCTCTGTGGACTTTGCGTCCAGTGTTGCCCGGTATCCTCCCTGACATTTTCCAGCGATGTCTATCTTGCCGGCGGCTCCCGCAGGGATTTTGAATATGACCTGCTCCGGCGGCTCAAAAACAGAAAGATTAAAGTATAAAGTTTTAAGTGTTAAGCGGTATGGGCAATTCACCGCGATTATTTACCACTTAACCCCTTTTTAAAGGACAGCAGAATATGGATCTTCATTCTATGATTCATCCGGCTTATGGGTTATATCTGGCCCTGATTGTCGGCGGCGGCGTCGTGGCGGTGTTTGCCCGCAGCTTGGTTAGGGCCCTGTCCGGGCTGATCGTCACGCTTTTTGGTGTGGCAGGGATGTATCTGCTCATGGCGGCTCCGTTTCTTGCCTTCATGCAGATACTGATTTACGTGGGTGCGGTAACGGTTCTGATTTTTTTTGCAATCATGCTGACACGGTCTTCCGACGGCGAGTCCGGCACCGAAGGCGGGCGGATCGGTCGGGGGTTTTTGGCTATCTGGGCCGCAGTATTTTCGACCCTGGTGCTTGCGGCTGTCGTGGTTCGTCACATGCCCAATGCCATCCCGCTGAAACCTGAAGTCAGTATGGGGCGTTTGGGTGAGTTTCTTACCGGCCCATTTGCCCTTTCGTTTGAACTGATTTCAGCCGTCCTGTTTGTAGCTATGGCCGGGGCCGTACTCTTGGGCTTTGAGAGGAGAATAGCCAAATGAATTATTTGGTAATGTATCATCTGGCGGCGCTGATTCTTTTTGGATTGGGACTGTACGGGATTACCTGTCGCAAGAGTCTTGTCGGGATGCTGATATCGGTAGAACTGATGCTGAACGGTGCGGGTTTGGCGCTGGTGGCCAGCAGTCGGCTGACGCCAGCCATAGATGAACTCGGACAGATAGGTACGCTGTTGGTAATGGGGCTGGCCGCTGCTGAAGCGACACTGGTACTTGCCATAATCCTGATCGTATCCCGGCGTTTCGGAACCACCGAAATTGCCGAAATCGCAACGTTAAAGGGCTAATGGATGATGACTGAAAGCGCAACACTTCTTTTTCCGATTCTCATTACCGGCCTGTCTCCGCTATTTATCTGGCTGCTGCGTAAAAACATCAATCAGCGCGAAGCGGCTTCTTTTGTCGCCGGTATTCTGACATTTGCATCTGTGATGAGTTTTGTGCCCCAGGTTTTGAAAGGCAATATCCTGGTATACAAGCTTTTCGAGATATTGCCCGGTATCGAAGTAAAATTCTGTGCAGACGGCCTGGGGATGATATTTGCCATTGTGGCGTCATTTCTCTGGATACTTGCCACCTCATATAATATCGGCTATATGCGATCCCTTAAGGAACATGCACAGACGCGATATTATTTCTGTTTTGCGGTGGCTATTTTCGGAGCACAGGGCGTTGCGCTGAGCGCCAACATCTTTACGCTGTATCTTTTCTACGAAGTCATCACTGTCTTTACCTATCCTCTGGTCGCCCACCACCAGGATGAGGAAGGCTTCAGCGGCGCCCGCAAATACCTGGTCTACCTCATGGGCACATCCAAGCTTTTCCTGCTGCCGGCCATGGTACTCACCTATGTCCTGTGCGGCACCCTTGATTTTAAGCTTGGCGATATGACAACCGGCATTTTCCCTGCGGACGCCAATCCCGTGCTGGTTCAGATCACCTATTTTCTCTATATCGCGGGCCTGGCCAAGGCCGCCATTATGCCCTTCCATAACTGGCTGCCGTCTGCAATGGTGGCCCCCACCCCGGTCTCGGCTCTCTTGCATGCCGTGGCGGTTGTAAAAGCCGGAGTTTTTTCAGTCTGTCGTATACTCCTGTCCGGTTTCGGGGTCAATCTGATGACTGATCTGCATTTAGGTTATGTCACCGCCTGTTTTGCAGCCTTCACCATTGTTACGGCATCGGTGATCGCTCTGACCAAGGACGATTTAAAGGCCAGGCTTGCTTATTCTACGGTCAGCCAGCTTTCCTATGTGGTTCTGGGTGTTGCCATGCTGACACCGTCCTCCATTACCGGCGGACTGGCCCATATCGCCCATCACGCCTTCAGTAAAATCACCCTCTTTTTTGCTGCAGGTGCGATTTATGTGGCTACCCATAACAAGAAAATCAGCATGATGTCCGGTCTGGGCCGGAAAATGCCCTGGACTTTCGGGGCCTTTGCTCTGGCCAGTCTGTCCATGATCGGTGTGCCGCCGGTGTGCGGGTTTGTCAGCAAGTGGTACATGATCAACGGTGCTGTCAGCGCCAATTACACGATTTTTATGACCGCGCTTCTGGCCAGTACAATTCTGAATGCTTCGTATTTCACTCCGATTATCTTCAAGGCGTTTTTCGAAGCTCCAACCACCGATCACTCTCATTTCTCCGAAGCGCCTCTGACCATGGTGGTTCCGCTTTTTTTCACTGCGCTGGTATCGGTGTTTTTAGGGTTGTACCCGCAGGTTTTTATTCAGTTCATACATACGATCAAGGGTTTTTAAAGGGCTTTGTCAACGGCGTTATGCGAACCACAGCAGCGGGAGTCATCAACCATGTCTTTTTTTAAACAGTTTACAGATGCATCTTTCCTGAAAAAGGCGATGTATACGGTATTGTCCGTGATGGTAGTCTTAAACGTCATGATTCTGCCGCCTCACCCGCATTTCGGCGCCGAGAAGATTCCGGGGTTCTGGGCCGTGTTTGGCGTGGTGGTTGCCGTGCTACTGGCCAGGCTTGCCAAGGGGGCAGCCCACACATTTCTGGGAAAAGACCTTGATTTTTATGATAAAAAAAATGAGAAATAATCCAACTGCATCCCTGAAGGAGGCAAAGTGACCGCGTTTATTCATCCCGCCATCCTGTTTGCCGGTTGCGCGCTGATCGTTCTGTTTCTGCCGGTGAGAATCGGCAGATGGTTTCCGCCCATCGCCGCATCCTTGGCTGTGTATTGTGTTGTCACCATGCCCGAGGGCTCATTTGCGACCCTGAATTATTTGGGGATGACGCTGAATTTGGGCCGCGTGGATGCCCTGTCTCTGGTATTCGCCCATGTATTTGCCATTCAGGCCGTTATCGGATTCATTTTCGCTTTTCATATCACAGACCGTGCCCAACATGTGGCGGCTCTGATGTATATTACCGGTGCATTCGGATCGGTCTTTGCGGCCGATTATCCCACCCTGTTTATTTTCTGGGAACTCATGAGCGTTTCATCGACGTTTCTGGTGTGGCTCAGGCGGGCGCCGGCTTCAACCAAGGCAGGTTTTCGCTATTTCCTGTTTCACACCCTCGGCGGACTCATGTTACTGGCCGGTCTGCTGCTTCGCTTCAAGGCCACCGGTTCCTGGGCTTTTGATGCCGTATCGCCTGCAAGTGCGCAGTTCTATGATTATCTGATCATGATTGGATTCTGTGTGAATGCAGCCGTCATTCCCCTGCACGCCTGGCTGCCGGATGCCTATCCGGAAGCAACCGTCACCGGCGCTGTTTTTATGAGCGCGTTTACCACAAAAACCGCCGTTTATGTCTTGCTTCGCGGTTTCTCTGGTTTTGAGATCCTTGGTGTCATGGGAACGTTGATGACGCTTTACGGGGTTTTCTACGCAACCATTGAAAATGATACCCGTCGCATTCTGGCCTATCACATTGTTTCCCAGGTCGGATACATGGTGGCCGGGATAGGTATCGGCACCGCCATGACCGTGAACGGAGCATGCGCCCACGCCTATGCCCACATCTTATATAAGGGCCTGCTTTTCATGAGTGCCGGAACACTTCTCTATGCCGCCGGCACATCCAAGCTCACGGAACTCGGCGGATTGTTTCAACGTCTGCCTCTGGTGTGTTTGTGGTACATGATCGCAGCAGTCAGCATCTCCGGGGTGCCGCTTTTCTCCGGCTTTATCAGCAAGACCATCACCATTGCCGGTGCTGCTGAAGCCCATCATCCGTGGCTTGCCATCGGCATGGAAATCGCGGCGGTGGGCACATTTCTGTCGGTCGGCATCAAGCTGCCGTACTTCGCCTTTTTCTCCAAGCAGGATCCAGGGATGAAGCTGGCCCCGATTCCCTTGAATATGCACATCGCTATGGGAATTTCCGGGTTTCTTTGTTTCTTCATCGGTATATACCCCCAATTTTTGTATAATCTTCTTCCGAATGTTGTCGAATATGTTCCCTACACGCCATGGCATGTGTTACAGTCTTCGATACTGTTGGGGTTTACGGGACTCGGATTTTATATCATGCACAAAAAACTCAAACCCGAAGCCAAGCTCAATCTGGACTTCGACTATATTTATAGGCTGGTTGGTCGCATGGTCGTTGCCGTTGCACGCCGACCGATTGAAGTCATCGACATTTGGTGGAGTGAATTCTACCGGATCGGTGGCCTCAAGGGCTTGCTCAAGACGGCTGCTGGCTCCGCCTGGTTCGACAAGGCTGCCATTGATGGCGTGGTCGACGGTTCCGCCTACACAGTACAGAAAATCGGACGGATTGCGGCGATGACTCAAACTGGCCGATTACAGGATTATTTGTCTACAGCACTTGTCGTCGGATTGACTGTCTTTGCGTTGATCTGGTTTTTATAAAGTTTTAAGGGTTCAGTGAAGTATAAAAGAATAGAATGGTTTCTTAACCCTTGGTTCTTTACCTTAACCCGTTATTCTATTCGTCGAACGGAGAACGAATGAGTCAGACCACCATGCCGATTTTATCCATTTTGACGTATTTCCCACTAGCCGCATGTTTCGTTTTGCCTTTTATCAAAAACGAAAAAACGGTTCGGGTGTTTACCTTGCTTATTGGTATTGCAGAGGTTTTTCTGGCGCTTCCTCTGTTTCGATTCAATATGACGACTCCCGGATATCAGTTTGTTGAAAAAATCGCCTGGGTACCCCAGTGGGGACTGACCTATTACATGGGGATGGACGGGATCAGCCTGTTGATGGTGCTTTTGACCATTCTGCTGCTGCCCTTGTGCGTTTTGTGTTCCTGGACTTACATCTCCAAGCGGGTTAAAGAATTTCATTTCAGCCTTTTGCTGATGACATCGGCCTGTATCGGCGTGTTTCTGGCCTTGGATCTTGTCCTTTTTTATGTTTTCTGGGAAGCCATGCTGGTGCCGATGTTCTTGCTTATCGCCGTATGGGGTGGGCCGGAACGGCGGTATGCATCTGTCAAGTTCTTTCTGTATACGCTGGCCGGTAGCACGCTTCTTCTTGTCGCCATCATTGCCTTTTATAAGGCTGGTGGCACCTTTTCCATCCCGGAACTGACCGAGCAGACATTTTCTTTCCGTTTCCAGTTCTGGGTTTTTCTGGCGATGGCCCTGGCCTTTGCTATCAAAGTGCCGATGTTTCCTTTCCATACCTGGCTTCCCGCTGCGCACGTCGAGGCGCCCACTGCAGGCAGTGTGTTGCTGGCTTCGATTCTGCTGAAAATGGGTGCTTACGGTTTTCTGCGTTTTTGTCTGCCCATGACTCCGGATGCCAGCGTCTATTTTGCACCCATGATGATCGCCATTTCCGTGGCCTCCATTTTATACGGCGGTTTTGTGGCCCTGGGCCAGAAAGACATGAAAAAGCTGATCGCTTATTCTTCCGTTGCTCATATGGGGTTTGTTACGCTGGGGATATTTATATTTTCACTGAGAGGCTTTCAGGGCGCGCTCATGGTTATGCTCAATCACGGCATCACCACGGGTGGGCTCTTCATGATGGTTGGGGCCATCTACGAACGCAGTCACAGTCGGGAAATCGCCAGCAATATGGGACTTGGCAAGTATCTGCCGGCCTATATGTTTTTCTTCGGACTTTTTGCACTGTCTTCCCTTGGGTTTCCGGGAACCAACAGTTTTGTGGGAGAGCTTTTGGTTCTGGTTGGCATTTTTAAAGCAAACCCATGGGTTGGGGCCGCCATCATCCCGGGTGTTATGCTGGGAGCCGCCTACATGCTAAGACTCGGCCAGAAACTGGCCTGGGGAGAACCGTCCCATGCCAAGGCGTGGCCAGATCTGAACTTCAGGGAATGGAGCTATTTGGTTCCTTTGGCGATTCTGGTTATCTATATCGGACTTGCGCCTGGGCTTGCCCTGCGCGCAATCGATCCATCGCTGAACCGAATACTGGATCGCATTTCGCCCAAACCCAAAACAGCCATCGTTGAAACCGCTGCTTTGCCGACACCACAGAAAGGCATTTTTGCCGGTGGTCTGTTTTCTTTATCACGCTGAGGAAGGAGAACCTTGTGAAGGTTGATTTTACGCTGCTTTTACCGGAACTGGTTCAGCTCCTGATCATTCTGGGGCTATTTGTTCAGACCCTGAAAAAACCGGGAACTGAGAGTAAGGGGATCTTTGGCCTCGGTTGGCTGCCGTGGGCTGCCGCCGTTGGCATTGCCGTTTCTGCATTCAGTATGAAGCGCTCCGGCTTACTGTTCTGGGATGCCTATCAGGTGGATGGATTATCCCAGTTTTTCAAGACGGCTGTGTCCCTTGGCTTTGCCATCGCATCTTTAAACGCTCTATCCGCACCGACAGTCAGAGAAGATCAGCGGGCCGATTATTTGATGTTTTTTGCCTTAAGCTCATTGGGTCTTATGTTGATGGCCGGCTCCGTTGAGCTGATAACCATTTATATTTCGCTAGAGATTGCTTCATACAGTCTCTATGCCATTATCCCCATCCGTGGCAATGATCCGCGCGCCGCAGAAGCCGGCATCAAATATATCCTTTTCGGTGCTGCCGCAACGGCGATAGCCTTGTTCGGTCTGTCTTACATCCTTGCATCCCAGCACACCACCTATCTACATATTCTGGCTACCAAGTCCTGGACCTGGGCTGATTCGCCACTTGCAGTCACCGGCATCACCTTGTTCATGGTCGGATTCTTTTTCAAGCTGGCACTGTTTCCCTTTCATTTCTGGTGCCCGGATGTATATGACGGCACCAGTAATGAAACCGCCGCCTTTGCTGCTACACTCCCGAAGCTCGGGGCTGTGGTCATCCTGATCCGCCTGGTGGCACTCCTGAAACCGGAAATAGAGATCCTCACGCTTATGGCTGTTCTGTCAGCGGCGTCCATGACATTCGGAAATCTGGCGGCTCTGATTCAGACTGATGTCAAGCGGATACTTGGCTATTCCAGTGTGGCCCATGCCGGGTATGTCCTGGTCGGTCTGGTCGCTGCCAGCGCTGCGGGTCTTTCGGCCGCCGGTTTTTACAGCCTCATTTATCTTTTGATGAATTTAACCTGTTTCTGGGTGATATGCAGCCTGTCTACAGATGGGAAGAATCTGAAACTGGACGATTTGAATGGTCTTTATAAACGTGAGCCCTATCTGGCCTTTATTCTGGCAGTCGGCGCTTTTGCTCTGGTCGGTCTTCCGCCCACGGCCGGTTTTATGGGCAAACTCTTTCTGCTTACCGCTGCCTGGAATCGCGGCTATAACTGGCTGATCATCATAGCAGCGCTTAACACCGCCATTTCCATTTATTATTATTTGAACATCGTCCGCCATGCATACACCCAGGAAGCTGATGACGCGCTCGAGATTGTGCCCGCCCGGTGCTGCAGCGCCCTCTGGGGCGGAGTACTGGCGGCATCACTGCTTGTTTTAGGAATCATGCCCCAGCCGGTTTTCTGCTGGATGGAGGAAGCTGCCAGGCAAATGATGCCCTGAGTATTGGATTGAGCACGTGTTATATTTGTACTATGCGCTTTTGAATTCACTCTCGATTGTTTGGGGTGGTTCAAAAGCGCAAATGTTTTATCTACATAAGCTATTAAAGAAAAGTGATCTTTTCCGCCTTCGTATCCCTATTGAGTCCGTATCCGCTGTTTTTGATCTGTCTTATCAATTGTTGACAATCACCTTCCAATTTCATTATACTAACCGAAAAAGTCTGCAGTCGATCCTGCCTGATCTGTTCCTAAAATAGAGTCGCGCGTAAAACGCCGCATGAAAAATTAAGACGATATATGAATGAGAAATATGATTTAAAGAACCGGGATACGATTCTGAGACTGATTGCCGTATCGGTGATCGTTCTTGAGCTGTTTATTTTCGCATGTACGCTTGTTTTCCAGCTCGATGAAAAGAATCATATCGAAACGCCGATCACCGAAGAGATGGCCAGGCTCTATATCGACCATCCGGAAAAGCTCAAGCCTAATGAGCGGATCGCCATCAGCACACGAAACAGTATGTACAACAACCAGCAGCTTTATCTGCTGATCAGTGACGAAGCGGTTGAAATCCCTTTTCCTTGGAAAGGGTGGATTCTGATATCCATTGGCGCCCCCATTGGTCTGTTTTTTCTGGTGACATTGATCACTAAAGCTTATTTTCAGGCCATAGAAACCGATTTCAAGGAAGATGACACAAATGCTAACCAGTGGGTCACGGCGCTAAACCATCTAAGTAAGATCAATGTCATATGGTTCATGCTCCTTCTGGTCTGCGCCCTGTTTCTAATCTGGTACATTCCGGAAGTCGTCAAATTCGCCGGCAGCGTCACCACCACCTGGCTGACCAAATTCTGGTGGATCCCCACCACGTTGTTTGGTATCGTTTTTCTGACGATGATCTGGTGGATTTATTTGCAGTATCGCCTTAAAGTCAATGTCATGCATATGGAGATGGAAAAATTCAAGCTTCTGCAGTTTGAGGAACAAAAGGCATTGCTGTTGCCAGAGGACACCTCCGCACAGATCAAAATGATCGAACAGGAGCAATCCTGACTGATCTCACCAATCATTTCTGTTTTAAATTAAATCTCGGAGTCTATAGGATTGAGAATCAGGATGTTGAAAAGATTTCATGCCGATATGCTTTGGGTCGTCCTGACTCTTGGGCTGGCGGTTCTGTGCTTGGGTTTTTACCGGATGTGGATGCTGTAAAGTTCAGTACATCCGGCTCTGATCGTTATCCGTTGATGGCGGCAGCGATTTCATCTGCAATTTGCTTCGCAGCGGCAGCGGGGTCTTTGGCGTTTCGGATCGGTCTGCCGATAACGATATAATCCGAGCCGTTTTTTACGGCTTGGGCCGGGGTGGTAACCCGCGCCTGATCGTCAGCCGAGACGCCGTCCCAGAGCGGGCGAATGCCAGGGGTCACGGCGATAAAATCCCTGCCGAACCGCTCTTTCACGGCAGATACTTCCTGGCCGGAGCATACGATGCCGGTGCATCCGGCGGCATGGGCTGTTTCCGCCCGTTTCATGACCAGTCGGGTCGGGTTTTCAGCGTATTCCTGGCAAAATCCTGCAGCCGCGATATCCTGTCCGGAAACGCTGGTGAGTACCGTTACGCCCAGCACCCCGACCTTCCCATTGGCCCCTTCGACAGCAGCCTGCAGCATGGCAGGGTTTTCAGCGCAGTGAACGGTTGTAAACCGAACTCCAAGCTCGGCGACACCCACCATGGCGCAGGAAACCGTTGCCGGGATATCATGAAATTTTAGATCCAGAAACACCCCCGCCGAGCCGGATTCCTGAATCCAACGCACGATGTCCGGGCCTGTGCGGACAAAGAGCTCCAGCCCTACCTTGAACAGGCCAACATGGGCTGACAGCAGGTGGATTAAAGCTTTAGCGGCATCGACAGAGGGAACATCGAGTGGGAAAATGATATAATCCTTGGCCGTTTTCATGGGCGTTCATTGCACTCCAGCTCCTGAGTGGGAGAAGGTTTGGTGGTTTCAAAAATTAAGATTATGTCCGTTGACAGTATATCTACATCTTATAATGAGATTCGATCCACTTAAGATACTCTCCGGTCTTGATCCTGTCCACCCATTTCTGATGCGTCAGATACCAGTCTATGGTCTGCCGGATGCCGGTTTTAAAAGACTCCTGTGGAAGCCATCCCAACTCCTTTTCGATCTTAGTGCAGTCGATGGCGTACCGTAAGTCGTGGCCGGGTCTGTCGGTAACAAAGGTGATCAGGCTTCTTCGGGATGTTCCGCTGTCCGAGGGAACGATCTCATCCAGGATATCGCAGATGATCTCGACTACGGAAAGATTGGTCATTTCACAACGTCCGCCGATGTTGTAAGTCTGACCCCGGCGGCCCTGCTGCATGATACGCCAGACAGCCCGGCAGTGGTCCGTGACAAAGAGCCAGTCCCGGATATTGCCGCCATCTCCGTAAACCGGCAATGGCTTGCCTTCGAGAGCGTTTAAAATCATCAGGGGAATGAGCTTTTCCGGAAAATGATATGGGCCGTAGTTGTTGGAACAATTTGAAAGGGTTACCGGAAGTCCGTAGGTGCGGCTGTAGGCCATGACCAAATGATCGGATGCTGCTTTTGAGGCCGAATAGGGGCTGCTTGGGTCATAGGCCGTGGTTTCTTTGAAATAGCCTTCTTTGCCCAGGGAGCCGTACACTTCGTCGGTGCTGACATGATGAAATAAAGACAGGTGATCCTGGTGCTGCCTGGCCAGTTCAAGCAGGGTGAATGTTCCAAGAATATTGGTTTTAATGAAGGCATCGGGCTCTGCGATGGATCTGTCAACATGGGATTCGGCGGCGAAATGGCTGACCGTATCGATGTGATAGGTGTCGAACACATCGCTCATGGCCTGCCGGTCGCAGATATCGGCTTTGACAAAGATGTAGCGATCCGTATCTGTATCTATGCCGGACAGATTCTCCGGGTTTCCGGCATAGGTCAGGCGATCCACGTTGATCACCCGGCCGCTGAAACCGGGCTCAGAAAGCAGGTAGCGGATAAAATTGGATCCGATGAATCCACATCCGCCGGTGACCAGTATGTTTTTCATAATCTTCCCTGGGATTTTGAGTTATATGGATTGGGTGGGTATGAAAAATGGGTGAATAAATCTATTGAACCCATTGACTTTAAGATGATATGTTACTAGTTTGGAAAATAAAAGTCCATATATAAAGGCGACCCTGTTCATTCATGAAACTTTCTGAAACACAACAAATGCTGCTGCCCCGGCTTCCGGGGGTTGACCGGATGCTGGAGACGGCAAAAGCCGATCCGTTTTTCAGGGATATCCCTCTATCCGTGGTCACACGATCTGCCCGGACGGTGATCGAATCGCTTCGCGCTGACATTATAGACAACCGCGCCGGGATCACCGAAGCAGAGTTGTCGGATGCATCTGTCATTGAAAAAATCAGGGAATCGGCGGCAGACGCCATGTTCCTGAATCTTTTCAGAGTCATCAATGCAACGGGAGTTGTGGTACACACCAATCTGGGCCGGTCTTTGCTGGCTGATGAAGCCGTCGCCAATCTGCAGAATGTTGCCGGAAGGTACTCGAACCTGGAATTTGATATCGGTACTGGAAAACGTGGCTCCCGCTACCGGGCTGTCGAGGACATTCTCTGTGAGATTACCGGCGCACAGGCGGCTATGGTGGTCAACAACAATGCTGCTGCGGTGCTGCTCTGTCTGGATACGCTGGCCAGGGGAAAAGAAGTCGTGGTCTCCCGTGGGGAACTGGTTGAAATCGGAGGTTCTTTTCGAATTCCCGATGTCATGGCCAGAACCGGCGCCATCTTGAAGGAAGTTGGAACGACCAACCGTACCCATATGAAAGACTACGCCCAGGCTATCCATGAAGCTACAGGCCTGCTGCTGAAAGTACACACCAGCAATTACCGGGTAGAGGGCTTTACGGCGTCGGTGCCGCTCGGTGAGCTGGTAGCCCTGGGAAAATCGCAAGGAGTTACGGTGATGGAGGATCTGGGAAGCGGCACATTGATGGATTTTTCACGATACGGTATGCAGTACGAACCTACGGTACAGGAATCTGTCGCATCCGGCGCCGACGTCATTACGTTCAGCGGAGACAAGCTGCTGGGCGGCCCCCAGGCGGGGATCATCCTCGGAACGAAGGCCATCCTGGATGCAGTCAAGCAGAATCCCCTGACTCGGGCGCTTCGTATCGACAAACTGACGCTGGCAGCCCTGGAAAGCACGCTTCGCCTGTACCGTGATCCGGAAAAAGCCAAAGATGCCATTCCGACCCTGCGCATGTTGACGTTGCCATTGACCGTGATCCGGCGCCGGGCGGACCGGCTGTACGAAATGCTTGCCGGTATCGGGGACCTGCGGTTGAATTTGACCCAGCATGATGCGTCGTCGCGGGCAGGTGGCGGATCACTGCCGCTTCTGGATATCCCCACGGTCTGTGTGGGGATGCAGGTTGTCGGGATGTCAACACGTGCCGTGGAATCGTTTCTGCGGCATCATACACTGCCTGTTATCGGCAGAATCGAAGCCGACGTCTTTTTGATGGATGTCCGGACGGTTCAGGAGGATGAATTGGCGTTGATTCAAACGGCTGTTGCAACACTGTTATTAAAGGGGATCGGGCCATGAAGCCGATGGCTCTTCAGAAATTAGATGCAGTTCCGGTGTCTTCATCCGGTACCTCGCAGGTGTTTTTGTTTTCACAGACTCTTTCATCTGCAAAAGCTCCTGCCGCCTCAAGTTTGCCGGATTTCTTGTCATCGGCAATATCTGATGAATTACAAGACGTCTTTTTGAATGCGTTTCCCGGGGTACTTACCGGGCAGCTCTTTGTGGATGCGGCGCTGAAGCAGATGGGCGCATTCGGGTTCAGTATCTTGATGATTCGGCCGGATTCCCGGGTAAGTGTGGTGGGAGCCGGTGCGGCGATGGACTCTTTTTTGATGAATGCCGGTGTTCTCCTGGAAGAGTTGACTCAGCCGCTTCATGCCGTGTGGGGCATGATCAACCCCCAGACACTGGGCTGCATGGTGGCGAATATCGATCTGTCAGTCTGCCGGAATTTTGGGCGAAATTTTCAAGACAAGCTCTCGGAATTTCAAAAAGAAACTGCTTCCATCGGTATTGCGGTTTACCCTCAGGCCGGTTACACCCGAAACGATGCGGTGGCGAATGCCTTGAAAGCATTGGCCCATGCAGCGCTTGTCGGTCCTGGAAGCATCGTGGTGCTGGATGCCGTCAGTCTCAACATCAGCGGAGACAATCTGTATCAGGCAGGTAACCTGCAGGGGGCGGCGCAAGAGTACCAAAAGGCGCTGGTGTTAGATCCGTTCAATGTCAATGTGCGTAACAGCCTCGGCGTTTGTTACGGCATGATGGAGATGTACGATGCTGCGGAGTCCGAATTTGATGCTGCGCTGCTGATCGAGCCAGGTGAAGTCATGTCTCTGTACAACCAGGCCGTGATCTGTATGCTAACCGGCCAAAATGAAACAGCGCTCAATTTTATCGAAAAAGCTGTGGCAGTCGATGATGGAATTTTCGAGCTTCTCCTATTAACCGGAAAGCTTTATCTGGAAACAGGGAATCCTGAAAAAGCCAGATCCTTTCTGGAAAAAGCTGTGAGCCTCCGTCCGAAATCCGGCACTGCGCTGCGTACCCTGGGTGCCTGTCTTTCCGACCTGAACCTGTTCCGGGAAGCGGTCGCCGTCTATTCCCGTGCTGTTAAGAGCAATCCAAACGATGCCGAATCGTTTTCCATGTTGGGACTGCTTTACGACAGAATCGGAGAAAACCCGGAGATCGCCCGGTTATTTTGTCAGCAGAGTGTGGCAATTGCACCGGAAAATGACATTTACCGTGAACGGCTGAACCGATTGGCGCAGAAAACACTTAAGGTTGCATTTTCACCTCCGTGATGTTTCGGCGGATGGTGCCGTCTGAAACAATAGATCCCGTCGGCTCATCCTGCGCTGACGATTCAGCATATCATTGAATAAGGAGTTCATTCTCATGCCTATTTACGAGTATCGTTGTCAGGAATGTAACAAGGATTTTGAATATCTGGTGTTGCGAGATCAGGAACCCGACGAATGTCAGGCCTGCAAGAGCAAGCAGGTGATCCGGCTAATGTCCGCCTGCGGCTTTGTCAGTAAGGGCGGTGGAGGGGAAACCGTCAGTTCGTCGGCTTCGGCCGGATCTTCCTGCGGGGGATGCAGTGCTTCAAGTTGTGCCGGGTGTGGTCACTGATGAAATCCATTTTACGTATCGGAACCCGTGGTAGCCAGTTGGCCCTCTGGCAGGCCAACTGGGTCAGGCAGACCATCGAATCGCAGCATCCGCAATTGTCCGTCGAAATCCGGATTATCAAAACCAGGGGAGATAAAATTCTGGATGTGCCGCTGGCCAAGGTCGGGGGCAAGGGCCTGTTTGTCAAGGAAATCGAAGAAGCGCTGCTGACCGGTGATATCGATATCGCCGTACACAGCATGAAGGATATGCCGGGAGACATCCCGCCGGGCCTGTGTATCGGCGCGGTGCCAGAGCGTGAAAATCCCTTCGATGTGCTGATATCGCGCGGGGGGCGTTGTCTTAAAAACCTTCGGCATGGTGCGTGCATCGGCACCAGCAGCCTGCGCCGATCTGCCCAGCTATTGCACCTGCGGCCGGATTTAAACATCATCCCGCTTCGTGGGAATCTCGACACTCGCCTGAAGAAACTGGATGGACCCGATCTGGACGGCATTATCCTGGCGGCGGCAGGCGTCCGACGGCTGGGCATGGAGGACCGGATCACCGAGTATTTTGATGATGATCTGCTGCTGCCGGCAGCCGGTCAGGGGGCCCTGTGTATCGAAATTCGAGGCGATGATGCCCTTACGGCCGCCGCTGTCACCGGTCTGGATCACGCTCCGACCCGGCAAGTGGTTCTGGGAGAGAGGGCGTTTCTGCACCGGCTTGAAGGCGGCTGTCAGGTTCCGATCGCCGCACACGGAAAAACCGACGGCGCAACCATTTGTGTGCATGGGCTGGTGGCATCTACCGATGGAAAGTGCATTATCCGCGATTCGGTCTCTGGTTCCGAAACACAGGCCGAATTCATCGGGGTTCAGCTTGCCGAGCGTCTGCTGCTCAACGGCGCGGATCACCTGCTGGCAGAACTCCTTTCAGCGGCCCAGACGCCATGACTTTCCGGTATAACTATAGACAAAGAGAATTTTTATGAATCAGTCAAACGGCAAAGTGTATTTGATCGGGGCTGGTCCCGGAGATCCGGGCCTGATTACCGTCAAGGGCTTGAACTGCATCCGGAATGCAGATGTGGTGATATATGATTATCTGGCGTCTCCTTCTCTTCTGGCAGAGGCGTCCCCGCGGGCGGAAATCATCTACGTGGGAAAAAAAGGCGGGGACCACACTCTGTCTCAAGACAAGATCAATGTGCTGATCGCTGAAAAAGCCAAAGAAGGCAACATCGTTGCACGACTGAAAGGCGGTGACCCCTTTATTTTTGGAAGGGGAGGGGAAGAGGCCGAAGTGCTGATCCGTGAAGGGATTGCTTTCGAGGTCGTCCCCGGTGTCACATCCGCCATCGCTGCTCCTGCCTATGCCGGCATTCCACTGACTCACCGGGAGTTTACTTCGACGCTGTCGCTGGTGACCGGCCATGAAGACCCGGATAAAACATCATCGAGCATCAACTGGTCTTGTCTGGCCGCAGGGGCGGGAACCCTGGTCTTTCTGATGGGGGTTAAAAATCTTCCTCAGATCGTGCATCAACTGGTTCTTCATGGCAGGTCCTCACAGACGCCTGTTGCGCTGGTGCAGTGGGGAACCACTTCCAGACAGCGCACGGTTACCGGAACCCTGGAGACCATCGTTGACCGGGTGACTGCCGCTGAATTGTCTTCCCCGGCCATCATCGTGGTCGGAGAAGTGGTGACCCTGCGGGATCGGCTGAAATGGTTCGAAACCCGTCCTCTTTTCGGAAAAACCATTGTGGTGACCCGGGCCAGAGAACAGGCCAGCGATCTTGTGACTGCGCTGACTGATCTGGGTGCCGAATGCCTGGAATTTCCGACCATTCAGGTGGTTCCACCGGACAACTGGTCAGCGCTGGATGCGGCCCTGGACGGTCTATCGTCATACGACTGGGTGATATTTACCAGTGTGAACGGTGTTAAATATTTCTTTGAAAGACTGTTTGCCAGAGGATCCGATGTGCGGTCTCTGGGGCATATCCGGACGGCGGCCATCGGTCCGGTGACCGCCCAGCATCTCAGGCGCTTGGGTCTGAATACGGATATCCTTCCGGAAAGTTTTCGGGCGGAATCTGTTGTGGAGGCATTTCGGGCCGAATCCATCGCCGGCAAGCGGATTCTGCTTCCCCGGGCCATGGAAGCCAGGCCCGTATTGCCGGACGAGCTCTCCAAAATGGGGGCTGTCGTGGATGAGGTGACGGTTTACCAGACCCGTCAGGTCCATGGCCGGGCCGATGCCCTGATTCGGCTTCTGGAAGATCGGCAAGTGGATATGGTGACGTTCACCAGTTCATCCACTGTCACGAATTTTATGGCCCTGCTGCCGTCTGAGCGGGCAGCGGAGCTTTTAAAAGACGTTACCCTTGCCAGCATCGGTCCGATTACCTCGAGTACGGCAGAAACGATCGGGCTTGATATCCAGATTACGGCCAGCATCTATACCATTCCCGGATTGTGCGAGGCCATCCTCCAATTTTACGGCAGCGCATCATGAAACTGATCGACGCCCATAACCGCAGATTGAATTATTTCCGGATTTCCATTACAGATCGCTGCAATCTCAGATGCCAGTACTGCTCCCCCCGTCATCACACCCCCATGCTGGCGCATGAAGACATCCTGAGATACGAAGAAATTTTGCATCTGATCCGGATTTCAGTTCGGCTCGGTATCAGCAAGGTACGGATAACCGGCGGAGAGCCCCTGACCCGCAAAGGGGTCTGTGAATTCATTCGAGCTGTGAATCAGGTAGAAGGCATCCGTGATGTATCGCTGACCACCAATGGGGTATTGCTGAAAAACCGGGTTGATGCCCTCATCATCGCAGGGCTCCGGCGGATCAATATCAGTCTTGACACGCTCAACCCTGAAAAATTTAAGATCATCACAGGAGTTGATGCGTTTGATCAGGTATGGGAAGGCATACTCAAAGCGTATCAAGCCGGGATTTCTCCCATCAAGATCAACACCGTGGCTCTTCGGCATGTCAATGAAAACGAACTGGAAGATATTGCCCGGCTTTCCTTCACTTATCCATTCCATTTCCGCTTCATTGAATACATGCCCATCGGCATAACCGGTAAAGGACTGTCCGACAGTTTGTATACACCGGAAATCAAACAGATACTGGCAGACCGGGTCGGCCGACTGATTCCGGTGGAACACCAGAACAGCGATGGACCTGCCGATCGTTTCAGATTTGAAGGAGCGGTCGGCGAAGTGGGATTTATCAGCGCCATGAGCCATCATTTCTGCCATACCTGCAACCGGCTTCGGCTGACAGCCAGCGGACAGCTCCGCTCCTGCCTGCTCTCGGATCATCAGCAGGATCTAAAAACCCCTTTGCGCAGCGGTGCATCCGATGAAGCGCTCGCAGCCATTTTTCTGAAAGCCGCCAGTTTAAAAGGTATTCAGCACAGCCTGGCAGCCGATACGCCTGTGCAGGTTTCGAGTCGGATGTCATCCATCGGCGGATAACTCGGATCACTCACGCATTTTCAATACCCACCTTCGAGCCGGACGGAAAAATACATCCACCCGATTTTCGGACACCCGTCTTTTCCCGGTTCAAGCCCGAAACTCAGGATTTCCAATGTTCCCCTTCCAAAACGCCGGACGGCTGTGACTTCTTCGATTGTTACGGATCGGCCTGCTGCCGGGCCATCGATTATTGCTCCGACATCCGGTGAAAAAATAAATTTTCGGGGATTTTCGGGTCCTGCTTCGGCTGCATAGGGGCGGGATGTGCAGTCGGCTGGGGTATCGGACAGTTGCCAGCCTTCAATTTCCCTTGGGTTGGGAACAAAGTGAAAAGGCGGTGTCAGTCGCGACAGATTTTCATCCCGCCCGTATTCTGTGATGACAATATCCCATCCCACCGGGGTGGGTTCGAGAATAAACACGAAACGGGAGCCGAAGGGTCGCTGGAACCGCTCCCCAGCCGTGATACGCCCTTTCATTGTCTCTTCAAATCGCGGATAACGGAACCGATTCAAGAATTCCGCTAAAGGCATCCGCCTCACCCGTTGCGCCGAGTCGTCGATATTGCCCACGACATCCCCGTTTTCCACACGAAGCCAATATTCGCCACAGTGCGACAGGGCCAGACCTTTGCCGGGTTTCGATCCAGGTCCGTTCAACGCCAATATCCATTCGCTGTCCGGCGGAAAACCGTCCAGGATGGGTCTGCAGTGCATGCCATCTCCCATCTGAACAACCATTCCCGAATCCAGGAGTGCACCTTTAAGCGTTTCCAGCACCAGGACATCCATGGTCGGCGATGGGCCGGCATGATGGCGAATAATCC
This sequence comes from uncultured Desulfobacteraceae bacterium, assembly GCA_903953895.1. GTDB lineage: Bacteria > Desulfobacterota > Desulfobacteria > Desulfobacterales > Desulfatirhabdiaceae > RAAP-1. The sequence goes on from CAJBLH010000133.1 coordinate 26,602, forward strand.
TTCCCCGGATCACCAGAACGGCATCTTTTGATACCGTAAGAAACGGTCCCTTCCAGGTGCAGGAGCAGGCGTCGGCAAAAGATGGGATGATCGAAAAACAAAATCCAACCGCCAACCAGGCCATCTTTCTTTTTATGCCAGGGATGCCCCTGTCCTTCCAGATAAACATAAGTCTGCACCTCCAGATCGCCTGCAATACAAAGCTTTGTAATCTCGAATGGCACCAAACAGGTTGGTCAAAGCGATCCCGGCCAGGGTCGCCGCCCGCGTGCCGTCTTCCTTGCTTCCCAGGCTGGCGGCATGAACCAGATAAAAAGCCAGCTCATCCAGCAAAATCAGGGCCTGACGCCCATTGAGCGCATCACGCCATTCTTCTTCCGATGGGGCACGGTCAACAGGGAACTTCACACCCAGTGCCTCGCCCAATACCACCCATACTTTCTTGTCGGTCGCACGGCCGGTAAAGGCTGCGACAACATCTGGTCGAACTGTGGGCAGCGGTTCCTTGAAGCTGACCAGACTGGCCAGATGGGGAAAACGGGCCAGGATACCGGCCACGATCATGCTTTGCGTTTTGCCGCCACCCATGGATTCCGAGAGATTGTAAATGCCGCCGGCCGAACCACTGCCAGCCATCCGGGCGAATACCTGAGGCAGCAGCATCTCCATGCCCGATGTCAATACATTGGAATCGAGAAACTCCCGTGCTTCCGCCTCGGTAAGCCGCGGCAGGCCGGAGAGATTGACGACAAAATCGGCAGTGCCGTCAAGGACTGCCTGGCGGGGAATGCAGGACTGAAAAAGGTTTTCATCTCAACCTGTTCTTTTCTACCAGATACCCAGACACATACTTATGAATGATGCTGGATATCAAAGTTTGGTAAGGAATGCCTTCCTGCGCAGCGATGGTCTGCACCTGATCGAGGTCCTTCGAAGACATCCGGATGTTGATCCGCTTGTCCTTCGTCAACGTATTCCTGGCATATAACTGTAGCTTTTTCAACTCTTCATTCTTGTTCTCGACCGGCACCCACTCGTCACGATCAAAAGATTCAAGGATATCTTTTTCTTCGTCATCCAATACAATCTGTTTCATCGTCTATTCCTCACGTACTTGTTCGTAGCCTTCCTGCTGGGAATGATTGTTTTCAGAAAAAGTTCCTCGCCACGCTGCACATAAGGAACAAGATAGACATAATCATCAATTTCAATCAGTGCGATCTTTTGCCCCGGATACCGTTCCTGATTGGGATGCTCTATCAAGTCCAGAATATCTCCTTTTTCCATCCGCAAGACAATCAGCTCGAAGCGAACACCTCTCGTCTTCTTCAAGATGTCATTCTTTTCTGTATCCCATAGAAAGATATTCATGCCAAACGACTACGACACAGTGTGCCTTTTGTCAATAGCCAATCCAGCGCACGAGAACAAATAAAAACCAGGAACAAGGGCCTTGATAACTTCATGCCCAGCCGGAAAAACGTGAAGAATCCAACCACTGAAAATCTGCTGGCAGAATTCAAAGATGTCATCGAACTGCCTTCAGGAGAAAAATTCGGGTTTGTATCCAAGCTGAAGAATATCCAAAAAGACATCCTGGAGGTTTTGGGTATCCACGAACATTATTTCAACTACGGCTTTCTGTTTAATTCAACCTGAAGGCAATCTGACAATTGACAGAAGTTGGCAATCTGTCCCAGATTGCCGTAAAAAATAATCTTCAAAAATCAAAGAGCGAAATCCAAGCTATATTTATTCGATAAAGACAATTTCCTGACAGGTGACTGTCAGATATTGCCGGCAGGGGCAACCGATACAAAATGTTCCTGAAAGGCGATGGCGCCGCCGGCGGGGTCCCAGATATCGAGTCCGCCTTTCATGAATTTGTTGTCCGCCAGGCCCCGGCCCAAGGCCCGGCTTTCCACGGGCAGGGTATGGCCGAACCCATGAATCACGAAAACAGCATCCGGATGGATCGCATCCGTGACCTTGGCCTGAATGGTTTCCGAATAATCGTTCTGGCTGACCACGACCGTGCTGTTGTTGGATATTCCCAGGGACTTGGCGGCGTTGGCATTGATCCAGAGTACGTTTTCAGGCATCTGCTCGAAAAGCAGTGGGTTATTGACCGTATGCCCCTGGGTGTGCAGGGCGCATCGGCCGAATGTCAACCGGAACTGCCCTTCGGGCGGTTGTGTCGGTGACGTATAGGGAAGCAGCGATGGCAGACCCTGTTTTTCCAGTTTTTCGGAAATGATTTCCAGTTTTCCGCTTGGCGTGTTGAATTTCAGCTCTTCCATGGTGCGGTATTTGGGGGACGCGGCCAGGTTGACGATTCCGGTAGCCTTGAAATCGGAAATACTGACACCGGTCGGCTGCAACTGATAGTTCCATATCTCTTCGATGGACGAAAAAGTCAGGGCGTTCACCCCGAGGCGTCTGGACAGCCCGGAAATGATCTCCCAGTCGGCTTTTGTGTCGTATCGGGGCTCGAGCGCCCGGTGCCGTACAAAAAATTGCGGCTTCAATCCGTTTTTGCTGGCGATGATGCTCTCTCTTTCCAGATAGGGAGATAACGGCAGAACGACGTCTGAAAACCAGGCCGTATCCGACCAACTGAAAGTGACGGATACGAGCAGGTCGAGTTTTGCGAATATCTGTTTCAACCGATCGGGGTCTGGAAATCCCATCAGCGGATCATGGCGATAAGCCATGTAAGCCTTGACCGGATAGGGGTCATCGGTGTCCATGGCCCGGTACATCAAATGTGCCAGCCCAGCACCTCCCGTAATATGCGGGTACCGCCACCCCGCACCGTCCGCACGTTTTTCAGGTGGCTTGGGATAGAGATCCGCCAGGGGCTTGAGTCCGGTTTTTCCGACATCCCCGGGTTTGCTGGCCAGGGGCAGGCCGCCTTTGGCGCCGATGGCGCCCAGAAGGGCGTTGATGATATAAATCGAGCGGCAAATGTAAAAAGAATGTCGGTAGCGGGCCGCCATCCATCCCGGATGCCAGATCACGGAAGGCATGGCTTCAGCCAGTTCCCGCACAAGTGTTCTGATTTCATCTGCCGTTATGCCGGTTTCGGTTTCGGCCCACTCCGGTGTATAGGGCTTGACAAAGGCTTCGAGCTGATTGAAATCCTTGATCCACAGATGGGCGAACTTCTTGTCGTACAGGTTTTTATCGAGGAGTTCATGAATGACCGCCAGATTGAACGCATAATCGGTTCCCGGCCGGATCATCATGAACCGTGTGGCCTTGGTGGCGGAAATATTGGCCCGGATGTCGATTACCGTCAGTTTGCATCCGCCCTCCATGGCATCCATCAGGTTGTTGACTTCCTGAACATTGACAGCTTCGAAAATGTTTCGGAATTGCAGAACCACGTGTTTGGCGTTTTTCAGGTCATACACCAACTCTTTTCGTCCGATTCCCGCCACTGACAGACATGCATGTTCGACATTTCTGGCGCATGAAGCATCATGGTTGCAGAAATTGGGCGAACCCAATCCATTGACGAATGCCTTGTGAAGGTCTTGAAACGGCCCGCCCCGGTCTGAAAAAGCAATGCTTCGCGCCCCATGTTGTTCGGTCACGGCCTTGAGCTTGTTTGCCACGTAATCCAGGGCTTCATCCCATCCAACCGTACGCCATTTTCCCTCTCCCCGCTCTCCTACCCGGATCATGGGGGACTGGGGCCGTTCCTTGTCCATGATCAGCGCCTTACCGGCTGCGCCCCGGGGACAGACCGCACCTTTCATGGCAGGAACATTCGGGTTTCCTTCGATGAATTTGATTTCTCCGTGTTCGGTTTCAACCTGGATCGGGCAGCGGACCGTACACATGCCGCAGATACTGAATGTTTTTTGTATAGACATAATTTCTCCTTATTTACCGAAGGGGCATTTCGGATATGAACATGTTTTGCATTCCAGACAAAACGCGCCGTGCCCCATGCGGGACAGATCGATCCGGGTGATGGGAACGCCTGCCAGAAGGCGCGGCAGCAATAAATCGAAGCTTGTGGTTTTAAAAAACAGGGCGCAGGCCGGTACGCCGATCACCTGGACGGCGCCGATACGGGCCAGAAGTGTCATGGCTCCCGGCAGAATGGGCGCGCCGTAAAGAATATCTTCAGCGCCGGCATCGATCAGCCCCTGGCGCGTGACATCATCCGGATCTACGGAAAGTCCGGCGGTGGTTACCAGCAGATCGGCGCCGGCGGATAATATTTCTCGGACGGCGTCTGTAATTGCATCTTTGTCATCCGGAACAATGATAGAGTGGACCACGCGGCACCCAAATTTTTCGGTTTTGCCGCGGATGATGGGAATGAAGCGATCTTGAACCAGGCCACGGAACACTTCCGTGCCGGTCACCAGGATGCCGACCCTGGCTTTTTGAATTGGCAGTATCTCAAAAAGTGGGCTGTCTTCCAAAACCAGCACGGCTTTTTCAAAATCGGCTCTTGGCAGAAACAGGGGGATAGCCCGGGTTCCAGCAAAATCCTGACCTTCTCGAAGCACCGAAAAGCTTTTTCGGGTGGCGCACATCACTCCAGAAATCCGATTGAAGATTTCGAGCTGATGATCGTTTACGACCAGGAGTCCGTCGATGGCCGCCTTGAAATTGATTTTTCCTTCCCGGGGCGGCTCTTCGAAATCAACGCCTTTACCTGCCATTTTTCCGGCAAACGCCAGGGCCGCCTTGTTTTCATGCACCCACCCATCGCCCGGTCCCTTGCCGTCATCCACATAGACATGCTGTTTTCCCATCCGATGCAGTTGACAGAGGTCACCGGCGCCGATGATCTGCCCTTTTTTAAACACCGGTCCCTTGCTTTCACCCGGAACAATTTCCGTCAGGTCATGAAGAATTTTTTGGCCGATGGAATCCTCCACCGGTGCTGCATGAAGTTGGGGCATCGACGGGGTTTCGGTCGTGACCAGATAAGGCGATTGGCCCTGGCAGGCGCGGCAGATGCGCCCGTGATTCCGAGGATAGGCCTCGCCGCAGAGCGTGCATGTCGCAATTTGGTCTTTGTGCCGTTTTTTCAGATACTGAGGCTGAATGGTGACGGGCGCTACACTGCAAATGTTTGAACCCGCTTCCCGAATTTGTTGCATCAAGAGTTTGCTGTCCTGTTCATTTTTAGGCTTGAGCTTGAAAAACCAGGTATAAATCTCGGAAAATAACTGGATCTTCCGGGAATCCACGAATACCCGAAAGCCGATTCCGTTATATTTATCATAAAGACTGAGAGCATAGCGACCCAGATTGAAGACTTTGAGCCAGCCGTTTCCCGTCGTACACGGAGTTAGCATTTGAATGGCGTCCGGCAGGCAATATGTGGTTTCACTGATGGCATCGAAGAGAGTGTTCGAAGGAAGTTTCTGCATGGCAAAATCCACCATGATGCCGCCGATCACGACACCGGGAGCCTTATATCCGTGAAACGATTCCACGGCATCCAGAAACTCGTCATAAGTGTATTCGCCGACAACCGGTGAGTTGCCGGGCAAGGAGGTTTGATTCGACATGATTGTTTCCTGTATTTCACGATGACAATGTTGACTTAAAGTTTGAGCGGTCTGAAATAGACCTTCAGAAAATTCATTTCGCAAGGCAGCAGGGAGGAGATCATACTGTAGTATATCTCCGACCGATAACGCCGCGAAATTATTTTTCTGAAGGTCTATAGAATTCCTCATCCGGCTCTCTACCACCACAGAGAGGGAGCTGAAGGAAAAAGAAGTTTGTGACCATTCGAATGTACGACAACTTTAAATTAAACATTTGTTACATTGCTGACAATTATCACTTTTTATAAATTTTTAAAAGCAGGAAGTTGGCCTGAATCATCGTATGGGCCGCAGCTCGGATTATTCGTATAATAAGAGAAAATCGTGGGGAAAATGATTTTTGTGAATATGATCGGAAGATTGGTACGGAAACGAACGTTGGGACTTCCCTGATACGGTATGGAAATGGAACATCTGCCGCCCCGGCGTGGCTGTGCCGGTTCCCGATTCGGAGTTCGGAAACCGGCGCTTGTGAGGCGGGGTTATTTACCGATCTTTTCGATGATTACCGCGCAGGCCTTGTATTCGGCGGTCAAGGTAATCGGATCAAAGGCCGGGTTGGTCAGCCAGTTGGCGCAGGCTTCCCGGAAATGAAACGCCATCCAGACCATGCCTTTGGGTATTTCCGGGGTAATTCTGGCTTTGACCGTCACTTCCCCGCGGCGGGATTTCACCCGGATGATCTCGTCGGGTTCAATGTGCAGGGCCTGAGCGTCCTCTAAAGAGATGTCGGCCGTTTCCTCGCCCAAAATATCACTCAAGCCCCTGCACCGTCCGGTCTGAGTCCGGGTATGGTAATGATACAGTCTTCTGCCCGTGGAAAGCACAAACGGGAACTTGTCGTCCGCAACTTCCGCAGGCGGGGTCCAGTCTACGGGAACAAACTGACCCAGTCCGCAACTGAATTCTCCGTCCTTGTGCAGAAAACAGGTGCCGGAATGCTGATCGTTGGTGCAGGGCCATTGTAGGCCATTGCCTTCAAGTCTTGAATACTTGATGCCGGCCAGCGACGGCGCCAATTGGGAAACCTCGTTGTCCCAAATTTCTTGGGCGCTGTCGGACGCCCAATCGTGGCCCATTCGTTTGGCGATCTGTTTGAATATCCACCAGTTGGGTTTGGCATCTCCCGGAGGAGGGCTGGCGGTTCTGACCCGATTGACCCGGCGCTCGCTGCTCGAAAATGTGCCGTCGTTTTCGCTCCAGGCGGCCGCTGGAAGAATTACATGCGCAAAGCGGGTGGTTTCGGTCTGAAAAATATCCTGGCACACGATAAATTCAGCGCTTGCCAGCTCGTGTTCGACTTTTCTGATATCCGGCTCGGTATTGGCCAGGTTTTCGCCAAATATATAAAATCCTTTAACGGCGCCGGTGACCAGGCCGTCCATCATCTGGGGGATCATCAGACCAGTTTTTTCTGGCAGATGAGCGACATTCCAGGCTTTTTCAAATTTGGCTCGTGCATCTAAATCGCCCACTTTCTGGTATCCGGGGAACACGTTGGGAAGCGCCCCCATGTCGCAGGCACCCTGAACATTATTCTGGCCGCGAAGCGGATTCACGCCGCCGCACTCCATGCCCATGTTTCCCAGCAGCATCTGCAAGTTGGCTGTGGCCACCACGTTGTTTCTGCCGCAGGTGTGCTCGGTAATTCCCAGGGTATAACAGAGCATGCAGGGCTTGATGGATGCCAGCATGCGGGCGATATCCCGGATCATGTCCGGGCTGACGCCGCATATTTTGGAAGCATCCTCAGGTGGATAGGCCTGAACTTTTTCTTTCAGTTCCTTGAAGCCGATGGTGCAGGAGTCAACAAATTTTCGATCGTACAGGTCTTCCTGAATCAGAACGTACATCAAGCTGTTTAAAAATGCGATATCGCTTCCGACCTTGATTTGCGCATGGATATCGGCAAAATCCGCCAGTTTGTGTTTACGGGGATCGACCAGTATCAATTTTGCCCCGTTTTGCACCGCATTTTTTACGAAGGTGGAGGCCACTGGATGGGCTTCGGTCATATTCGAGCCGATCACCATAAACATTTTGGCTTTGGCGAATTCGCCGAAAGAATTGGTCATTGCGCCTGATCCAAATGATGTCGCCAGTCCGGCGACAGTAGGCGCATGTCAGGTACGGGCGCAGTGATCGATATTGTTGGTGCCGATCGCTGCGCGGAAAAGCTTTTGCATGTTGTAGGAATCTTCGTTGATGCTTCGGGCGCAACTGACGCCGGCCAGCGCATCCGGCCCATGTTTGGCGATAATAGCCTTGAATTTTTCGGTTACCAGATCCAGGGCCTCATCCCAAGATGCCTCTCGAAACTGGCCGTTTTCCTTGATCAGCGGCGTTTTCAGCCGATCTTCGGAATAGATGAAATCAAATCCGTATCGTCCCTTGACGCACAACCGGCCTTTATTGGGTTCAGCGTCCTCGACACCGGTCACCTGAACAATTCTGCCGTTCTTTACGTGCAGGAGCTGCTGGCATCCGACGCCACAATAGGGGCAGGTCGTGCGGATTTTCGTCGTTTCCCAGGACCGCCAGCGCAAGGGGGATTTCTTCTCGAGCATGCCACCTACGGGACACACCTGGACGCACTCGCCGCAGGAAACACACTTATCCCGGTTAAAGGCAAGCTGAGGTCCGTCGTCTCTGTTGTCAACATCGATGGCGCCGATGCACTGAACTTGCTGACAAGCGTTGACGCATCGCAAACATAAAATGCAGCGTTCCGGCCAATGCTTGATAAATGTTGTCTGGTAGGATGGGATATAAGACCGTTTAGGCGATAGGCAGTCAATGCTTTTAATGCCGTACTCGAACGTAAGATCCTGAAGCATGCAGGCGCCGGATTTATCGCAAATCGGGCAATCCAGAGGATGGGAGACCAATATCTGCTTCAATGCATCCTGGCGCATGCGGTAGAGACGGTCCGAGCGGGTCAGAACGACCATGCAGTCGGCAACCGACGTATTGCAGGCTGTGACGGGCTCAGATTGACCGTGCACTTCGACAACGCAGAGGCGGCAGGACCCGATGGGCTTAAGTCTTTCATGAAAGCAGAGCGTTGGAATGGTAATGCCAGCATTTTTTGCTGCGTCCAAAATGGTAAAATCCTTGGAAGTGGAGACTTCCTGATTGTCAATCGTCATACGAATCGAATTCATAGCTCACATTTTCTCCTTGAGTCATTCAATAGCTACGGCTTTAAGACCGTTGTGCTGGGTATCCGGTAAGTCTTTGAACCAACAAATGCCGAAAGCGGCGCTGGCGAGGTGCAAGAGTTGAGACAGGTTGATTGTGCTCCTGCCGGGCCGGCTGGTTCAAGCATATTGAAACTCAGCAACGCTATGTCATGATTGGCATAGCGTTGCTGAGTTTCAATATCAGCTTGTCGCAATGCTGTCAATCATCAAAAAAAGGTGAGATAATTAGGCTCTGTGCAATAATGTTGTTAAAGTACAGGATGTTATGAGTAAACAAGATGGTTCAATTTGACAATAGAACAAACACATCGCAGCGATATTCAATAAAAACGGATAGAAAAAAAATATTTCGACAAATAAAAAAAATAATCCTGTAAATAATTTGACAACCCTCAATTTTTGTTATAGGGGTAACAAACTTTTTGAATGTCGTCGGGCACGAATTGTTCCTGGCGCCGAAACAGTCAAACAACGATAAAAGCAGATTGAACCTATGAACGAATATATTCCAGTATTGATCATGTTATTGCTGGCATCCGCAACATCCATTGGGATGATTGTCGCCACCACCCTCATCGGGCCTAAGAAGAAATTTGCAGAAAAGATGCAGCCCTTTGAATGCGGTGAAAATCCGATCGTATCGCCCAAGCTCCGGTTTTCCGTAAAATTTTACCTGTTTGCATTATTTTTTGTGATATTTGACATTGAGGCTGTGTTTTTATACCCATGGGCCGTACTTTTTAAGGAACTTGGAATGTTCGGATTTGTAGAAATGATGGTATTCCTGACCATTTTGGCGATTGGATTGATCTATGTATGGAAGAGGGGGGCGTTGGAATGGGAATGATGAGATTTGGAATTCCAAAAAGAGAAACCGTTCCCGCTGTCAACCCGACAAGCCCTGACGATGATACCCGTCTGCTGGGCGGAAGCATCATTCTGACGAAACTGGAAGCGATTAACAACTGGGGCAGGAAGTACTCCTTCTTTCAGTATCCGTTCGTTACGGCATGTTGCGGCATGGAGTTCATGTCCGTGGCGGGTCCGAAATACGATCTGGACAGATTTGGCGCAGCACTGCCACGGTTTTCGCCGCGTCAGGCGGACCTGCTGATGGTGGTTGGAACCATCAGCCACAAGCAAGCTCCCATACTGGTAAAGGTTTACAATCAGATGGCAGAACCCAAATGGGTATTCGCATTCGGCGTATGTGCGGTATCGGGCGGGTTTTATGACAATTATGCGACCGTACAGGGTATCGACACCCTGATACCTGTGGACGTTTATGTGCCCGGGTGTCCGCCACGGCCAGAGATGGTGATTGACGGGCTGATCAGGCTACAGCAGATGGTTGTCGAAGGCAAATGGTCGGATTTTCCGAAAGGCGCCTCCCCAGTCACTAACATTGAATAATGACACGATGAGATATTGATAACGGCTTTATGGAAGCAAACATAACGACAAATAAGTTGAGCGCCCGATTTTCGGATTCCATCATCGAGACGCATTCGCACCGAGGCGATGAGACGCTGGTTGTCCGGAAACAAGATATACAGGATATCTGTCAATTTTTGCGGGACGACACGGAACTCCTGTACAATTTTATGATGGACCTGACCGCGGTGGACTATCTCGGCCAGGAACCGAGGTTTGAGGTTGTCTATCATTTGTACTCTCTGGCCTTCAATCGGCGGATCAGAATCAAGACGCGGGTCTCCGAATCGGATTGCAGCGTGGACTCCATTGTTTCTTTGTGGCCCAGCGCGAATTGGTTCGAACGGGAAGTATACGATTTATACGGCATCACCTTCAAAGGGCATCCGGAGCTGAGAAGAATCCTGCTCTACGAGGATTTTCAAGGACATCCGCTCAGAAAAGATTATCCAATCAAGAAGAGACAGCCCTTAATCGGGCCAAACTGTTAATTTCAAAATGGTTATTGCCTAATGTCTGATACAGCAAAAGACCTGCATAGCGAGTACATGGTCATCAACATGGGTCCATCGCATCCGGTGACTCATGGAACGGTAAAATTTCTGTTGACCCTTGAGGGGGAAACCATCATCGACATGAAAGTGGATATTGGTTACCTACATCGGGGCTTCGAGAAGATGTGCGAAAACGGAACCTGGGAGCAGGTCATTCCTTACACCGATCGGCTCAATTACGTTTCTCCCCTCATCAACAATGTCGGGTATGCCCTGGCCGTGGAGAAACTTATCGGGATCGAGGCTCCGCAGCGATGCCAATATATCCGGGTCATTGCCAGTGAGCTTGCGCGCATATCCGACCATTATACGAACGTTGCAGCCAGTGGACTGGAGCTTGGCGCGTTTACGGCTTTTCTCTATTTTGTTGAAGCGCGGGAGCTGATATGGGACCTCATCGAAATGTTGTGCGGTGCCCGTGTAACGGCCAATTATGTCCGAATCGGCGGGCTGAAGAATGATCTGCCGGATGGGTTCAAGACTAAGAGCCGGGATGTGTTTAAGAGATGCCGAGAACTCTGGGCCGATGTGGATAAGCTCCTGACTAAGAATCGAATATTTATCGATCGGGTACGAAATGTAGGGGTCATGCCTCCAGAAGATGCGATTGCTTGGGGCTTTACAGGCCCCTGTCTCAGGGCATGCGGTATTCCTTATGATGTTCGGAAATTTCATCCTTATCTCGTATATGATCAGATGGATTTCGAAGTTCCGGTCGGCGAAACAGGAGATAATTTCGACCGGTATTTGGTCAGGATGGAAGAAATCAATCAAAGCATGCGAATTGTGGAACAGGCACTAGATAAAATGCCGACTGGTCCCGTCAATGTCGACATGCCGGAATATAGATGGCAATCCAAGGATGATATCAGCAATCGAATCGAATCCATGATTTTTCACTTTAAAACCGTTACCGAAGGTATCAAGCCGCCCGCCGGCGAAATATATTCGGCAGTTGAAGGCGCCAACGGCGAACTGGGATTCTATTTGGTCAGCGACGGAAGCGGTAAACCCTACAAATGCCGGGTCAGACCCCCATGTTTTCCTCTGACCGCCGCCATGCCCAAGATGGTTAGGGGCTCGTTCATTGCAGATATAATTCCCACTTTTGACATGATTAACATGATAGGCGGAGAATGCGATAGATAGCCATGGTTGCAGACCTTATAGAATCTATTGTTAAAATACTGTTTATTTTCGGCGTCAACATCGGCTTTTTTTCGCCGATTCTCGGATGGGTCGAAAGAAAACAGAGTGCGTTGATGCAAGACCGGGTCGGCGCCAATCGGGCGGATATATTTGGCTATACCTTGATCGGGTTGTTTCATCCCATTGCCGATGCCATTAAGGTTTTGACCAAGGAAGACTTTATACCAGACGGAGCGGACCGGTTGATTCATACCCTGGCCCCGTTTATCAGCCTGACGCCGGCGATCGTCGCTTTTGCCGTCATTCCGTTCGGCGGGCAGTATGAACTCTTCGGCCATCGGGTCAATCTGATCATCGCCGATCTGGATGTCGGTCTGCTCTTCGTATTCGCTTTTGCATCCCTGGCTTCCTTCGGAGCGGTATTGGCCGGCTGGTCTTCCAATAACAACTGGTCATTTCTTGGTGGACTCCGCGCATCCGCCCAGATGCTTTCCTATGAAGTGGTCATGGGGCTGAACATTATCGGTGTGATTATGGTGTACGGCACGCTCCGGCTCAGCGAAATCGGAGCCATGCAAGTCAATTTTTTTGACTGGGGCATTTTTTTACAGCCGGTCGGTTTTGTTCTGTTCTTTACCTGCGCCATTGCAGAAAACAAAAGAGCGCCATTCGACGTCGCAGAGGCAGAATCGGAACTTGTTGCAGGGTATTTTACCGAATACAGCGGTTTGAAATTCGTTATGTTCTGGATGGGCGAATTTCTTGAAATCGTGACCATCGGCGGTTTGGTCACCACCATGTTTTTCGGTGCCTGGCACCTGCCCTTTGTAAGCGACCAGATGCTTCTGAATTTCTTCCGGTTTGCTGGGCCCAACGGAGCTGCGATCCTGGCAATCCTGGTGAATATCATCACGTTTTTTACAAAGGTAATCTTTTTTATCTGGCTGCAAATGACGATCCGTTGGACCCTGCCCCGTTTTCGTTATGATCAGGTTATGAGACTCGGATGGAAAATGTTTCTTCCGATTGCCCTCATCAATATATTTATTACCGGACTGGTGATTTTGGTTAAATAAAATGGCAGATATCAATATTATACATAATTATCCCAAAATGGGTATTCCCATGGGAAAATTGAAGCCCAAAAGAGTGCGTAAAAATATCGAGCTGACCTTGTGGGAGAGACTCTATATCTTCGAGATTATTCGGGGTATGCACATTACAACGATACATTTTTTTCTCAACCTGCTGGGCTTCATCTTTCCTCCCAAGGGCAAAAAGCGAAGAATTATGACGGTGTACTATCCGGAAGAGAAGCTGACGCTTCCGGTTGCTTACCGCGGTCGACCCGTTTTGGTGATGCGGGAAAACGGAACCGAGAAATGTGTGGCATGCGGACTCTGCGAAAAGATATGTCCTGCTTCCGCCATAACGATTATCGCTGAAGAAAAAGAGAATGGTGAAAGATTCCCTGCCGCCTATACGCTTGACATGGCACGATGCGTTTACTGCGGTTATTGTGAAGAAGTCTGTCCCAAAGAGGCGATTGTCATGAGTGCCGAATATGAGGGACTTGCCAGGCGGAACCGACAAAACCTGCGCTTTTCGAAAGATAAGCTGTTAAGACCGGAAAAAAGCGTAAAAGATCGTATTGAATATATCAGAGGAATATACGCTAAATGCAATTATTGATGTTCTATATATTCAGCTTGGGTGCGGTGCTTTCCGCAACGTTGATGGTAACCAACATCAAGCCGGTGACAGCGGCCATGAATTTAATCATGACCATGTTTTTTCTGGCAGGGCTATATGTCCTTCTGGATGCGCATCTGATTGCCGCCCTCCAGATTATTGTTTATGCGGGCGCCATCATGGTTTTGTTCCTTTTTGTTATTCTGCTGTTGAATATTCACGAAAAAGAAGGGGAGACAGCCCGCCGGAAAGTGATAATTCAGTTTGGCAGTATCGCAATAGTCGGCAGTCTGTTTATCGCTATGGCGAAGCTTTCGGCAATTGACCCATTGATGATAAAAGCAGTTGATCCGGCTTTTGGCACGACAAAGTCCGTGGGGAAACTTCTATACACCGATTATTTGCTCCCGTTTGAAATCGCTTCGTTCTTGTTGCTTGCAGCCATTGTTGGAGCCGTCATCTTAGCAAAAAGGAGGATTGATGATTCGGAGTGATCTTCATCCGAATCATGAATAGTAATCTATGGTTTCATTGAACTCATACCTGATAGTGGGGGCCATACTCTTTTCAATTGGCGCGGTAGGCGTTTTTACCCGGCGAAACGTTCTGATTATCTACATGTGCATCGAATTGATGCTGAATGCTGTTAATCTAACATTCATCTCGTTTTCTAAATTTTTAAACGATATGAACGGCCATGTGTTCGTGTTCATGATCATGACCGTTGCCGCGGCAGAAGCTGCGGTAGGACTTGCCATAATCATTTCGCTTTTTAGAAATAAAGCGACCATTTATGTGGACGACATTAATTTAAGTAAAGGTTGATGAAAACGTGCAGACGATTCTATCCATGAAACCCATGCTTGCGGTGCTGGTGTCTCTTCTGGCCGCGCCGTTGATTTTCGCCACAGGGGATAAGCGCCCCAATCTGCGGGAATTCTGGTCGATACTGGCCGGGGTAGTCAAATTTTTAATTGTCATCTCCATGGCGCCCCTCGTTTTTTCCGGCAACACCATAGAATACACTCTGATCAGTTTTTATGAAGGGATAGACATCAAGTTTCGGGTCGATGCCCTCGGACTGCTTTTTGCCACCATTTCCTCCTTTCTGTGGATTGTAACCACTTTCTATTCGGTAGGCTACATGCGATCCGGAAAGGAACACTCGCAGACCCGGTTCTATACCTGCTTTGCGATCAGTCTTTCGGCAACTGTCGGTGTCGCTTTTTCCGCCAACCTGATCACTCTGTTTATATTTTATGAAATTCTAAGCCTTGCCACTGTGCCTTTGGTTGGTCACAAGGAAACGCCGGAGGCAGTAGAAGGCGCAAAGAAGTATTTTCTCTACCTGCTCACACTTTCAAAAACTCTGCTTCTGTCCGGGATTATCATCATATATGTTGTGGCAGGAACAACCGATTTTCAAAGTCACGGGCTGCTGAGGCACGTGCAGGGATCAAGTCTGCTGTTTGTCACATTTTTCCTGTTTCTGTTCGGGTTTGCCAAAGCCGCAGTCATGCCGGTTCACAACTGGCTGCCGTCTGCTATGGTGGCTCCGACGCCGGTCAGTGCTCTGCTGCATGCGGTTGCGGTGGTAAAAGTTGGTGTGTTCTCGATACTGCGGGTTGTGTTTCATATCTACGGGATCGATCAGATGGCAAATCTTAACCTTGGCATTACAACAGCCTATATTGTCTCGTTTACCATTATCATGGCTTCTGTCATCGCACTGTCAAAGGACAATCTAAAGGCCAGACTCGCCTATTCCACGATCAGTCAGCTTTCGTACGTGATCTTGGGCGCTGTGTTGTTAACCCAATCGGGTATGGCCGGAGGGATCGTTCACATCGCCAATCACGCTTTCTCCAAGATTACCCTCTTTTTTTGTGCCGGCTCTCTGTATACTGCGGCGCACATGACCGAGATCAGTCAGCTCTCGAATATCGGCAAAAAAATGCCTTGGACGATGACGGCATTTTTTATTGCATCGCTGAGCATGATCGGTGTGCCGCCAGCAGCGGGATTTGTCAGCAAGTGGTATTTGGCGATCGGCTCGATCGAAGCCAAGGAAATACCGATACTGATGGTTTTGCTGGTAAGCACTGTTTTGAATGCAGCTTATTTTCTGCCGGTCACCTATAAGGCTTTTTTTGTCAAGGAAACAGTTTTGGCCTCTGCTCACGACCACCATGTACATCATGAGGAAATCCGGGAGAACCCCATGGTGGTGGTTCCGTTGGTGTTGACGGCCATTATTTCCCTGATTATCGGGATATTTCCGGTATATTTTTTAAATCTTGCTCAGGAGGTTCTCCGATGATCAAAAAGCTAGTTGATTATATCGGCAATCCGGAGAATGTCGGTAAATTGAAAAAATTGGGGTATGTTTCACTTGTTGCGGTTTTTATATCGGATTTTTTTGTCCATCGTGACCATGCTATTTACATTTGGGATAAAACTCCGGGCTGGGGCGCATTTTACGGTTTCGTGTCATGCGTGATCATCATTCTGGTCTCTAAGTTTATTGGTCATCAGGGCGGCATCATGAAGCGCGAGGATTATTACGATGATTGATTGGTTTCACCCATCAATATTTTTTATTTGTGGGGCATTTTTAATTCCTTTCCTGAGAGGTAAGGTACAGAAAGTCTATCTTCTGGCTATTCCGGTCCTTGCAGTGCTGTCAGTTTCGATTATGTCCCCGGGAGCATACTGGACTTACAATTTCCTTGGTAACTCCTTGGTATTCGGCGCCGCAGACAAGCTCAGCATCATCTTCGGTTGGGTCTTTACCGTAATGTCCTTGATCGGTATCGTATATGCCCTGCATGTAGAAGACTCCGGCCAGCATATGGCCGCCTTTCTATATATTGGGGGGTCGCTTGGTGTGACCTTTGCCGGTGATTACTTTTCCCTTTTCGTGTTTTGGGAACTGATGGCGTTTGCTTCCGCCTATCTTGTCTTTGCCAAACGTGAAAAAGAGGCTATTGAAGCAGGGTACCGTTATATCCTTGTTCATATTTTCGGCGGTGTTTGTTTATTGGGCGGGATTATCCTTCATGCCGTCAGCACCCAGTCGATTGCCATCGGTCCCTTGGCTAAGGACGGAAGCCTTGCATTTTATCTCATCCTGATAGGGGTGATTGTAAACGCTGCTGTTCCGCCGCTTCATGCTTGGCTTACGGATGCATATCCGGAAGGAACGGTAACTGGTTCCGTATTCATGTCCGCATTTACAACCAAAACCGCAGTGTATGTGTTGGTCCGGGTATTTCCAGGAACCGAGCTTCTGGTCTGGATGGGAACCATCATGGCACTCTATGGTGTTGTCTATGCAGTACTCGAGAACGACTGTCGCAGACTGCTGGCTTACCATATCATCAGCCAGGTCGGTTATATGGTGGCGGGTGTCGGCATCGGAACGGACCTGTCGTTGAATGGCTCCGTATCGCATGCCTTTGCGCACATTCTTTACAAAGGCCTGCTTTTCATGGGTGCGGGTGCGGTCATTCAGATGACTGGCAAACGAAAACTCACGGAACTGGGTGGCATTTATAAGACGATGCCGATCACGTTGTGCCTTTATATGATTGGCGGCTTTGCCATTTCGGCTTTCCCCTTGTTCAGCGGATTTGTCACCAAGTCGATGGTGGTTTCCGGAGCTACCCATGACCACAGACCGTGGGTTGCTCTGCTGTTGACCATGGCTTCGGCAGGAACTTTTCTCCATACAGGACTTAAACTGCCGTATTACATGTTCTTTGCTAAAGACTCAGGTATCCGGACCACGGAGCCACCGATGAATATGCTTATTGCCATGGGTATGGCTGCGTTTATGTGTATTGCCATTGGCGTGCTTCCTGGGCCGCTTTACAAGTTGCTGCCATATCCTGTTCATTTCGATCCTTATACGGGTGAACACGTCACCAGCGCACTTGGCATTCTGTTGTTTACTGGTCTTGGTTTTTTCATGCTGCTTAAAAAACTGGATCCAGAACCCACCATCAGTGCGGATACGGACTGGTTGTATCGAAAAGGCAGCAGGGTGTTCATGTGGTTTGTCAATAAGCCTCTTGCCATCTATGAAAACTATTTGAGCAATGTCTACAATACCTGGTTTACGAGATTCACCTTGTTTTTTTCAAGTTTTTTAGCAAGAGTATTTGATGTACGGTTGATAGATGGATGCGTTAATGGTGTCGCTGATTTCTTCATGAACCTTGCTCAGACCCTTCGAGTGTCCGGTAGCGGCTTGGTGAGAAATTATGCGTTTACGATGCTTTTGGGAAGCGTCGTCATTCTTACTTATTATTTATTCTCATGATAAGATCTCAAATATGATAAATGCTCTGCACTTTCCCATTTTATCCTTCATCACCTTCATCCCGCTGGTGGGGATCTTGTTTATCTGTTTTTTGAAGGATGACAACCATGAATTGATCCGCTGGGTGGCTTTTCTGACAGCCGTGGTCTCCTTTGTTTTTTCTGTGCCATTGTATTTTCACTTTGATTCCAATACATGGAACATGCAATTCGTGGAATACATTCCCTGGGTCAAGGACTTTGGCATCAGTTACCACATGGGTATCGACGGGATCAGTCTGCTGCTGGTACTGCTTACCACGTTTCTGTCGGCCCTGGCGATTCTGTCTACCTGGACGGCCGTAACCAAACAGGTGAAGGGATACATGATATCCCTGCTGTTTCTTGAGGTCGGCATGCTAGGCGTGTTTTGCGCTTTGGATTTCTTCTTGTTTTACGTATTTTGGGAAGTCATGCTGATTCCCATGTATTTTATCATTGGAATATGGGGCGGACCCCGCAGGATTTACGCTGCGGTCAAGTTTTTTATATATACCATGAGCGGTAGTGTTCTGATGTTGATTGCAATTCTTTTTCTCTACTTCATGCACTACAGGGAAACCGGGGAATACACGTTCAACATTCTTACTTATCATTCGCTGCACCTTCCGGTAAATGTACAATTCTGGCTATTTCTGGCTTTTTTTCTGGCATTTGCGATCAAAGTTCCCATGTTTCCTTTTCATACTTGGTTGCCGGATGCCCATGTGGAGGCGCCGACAGCCGGCAGTGTGATTCTGGCAGGTGTCCTGCTTAAGATGGGAACTTATGGTTTTCTCCGGTTCAGCCTCCCGATTTTTCCGCAAGCTACCATTAATTTCATTCCGATCATCATGACGCTCGCTGTCATTGGTATCGTCTATGGTGCGCTGGTCTCCATCGCGCAGGAGGATATCAAAAAACTGGTCGCCTATTCCAGCGTCAGCCACCTTGGCTATTGTATGCTGGGTATGTTTGCATTGAATGTTGATGGCGTCAAAGGCAGCATCATCCAGATGATCAATCATGGTCTCAGCACCGGCGCACTCTTTCTTATCGTCGGCATGCTGTATGAACGCCGGCATACTCGCCTGATTTCTGATTACGGCGGTGTGATGAAAGTGATGCCAATATTCGCTACGATATTTTTATTGGTCGCTTTTTCATCGATGGGTGTTCCCGGCACCAACGGTTTTATCGGCGAATTGCTGATTCTCATCGGAGCGTTTAAGTCCAATATCGGCTTTGCGGCTGTTGCCATGCTCGGCCTGGTCTTTGGAGCTGTCTATCTTCTGTGGATGTACAAGCGGGTGATGTACGGAGAAATTACTCACGAAGAAAACAGGCATTTGAAAGATATGAGTCGGCGTGAGCTTGCCTACATTCTACCTATCATGGTGTTTATATTTTGGATTGGATTGTACCCAAAGCCTTTTCTCGATAAAATGACCACTTCTGTTGATCATCTGTTGCAACAAGTTAATTGTGTTGACAATGCACGAAAAACCACACCGACGACTGAGGGGCAGAAGATCGCCGCGTTGAATTTGAATCATACGCTGCAAAACCGTGTGCTGTCCGGCCGCGAATAAAAAGACGATCAATTATGGAACCAATGATGCCTACAATTAATCTGAGTGCCGTATACCCTGAAATCATTATCGCCCTTTTTGCATTGATTGTTTTAATGATGCAGGCTTTTGCCGATGTCCGCGGAAAAAATTTTTACGGTTATGTCAGCCTGGTTGGTGTTGTGACCGCATTCTTTATTGTTTTTCAAAAACCTTCTCCATTTGTTTTCAAATCCGTAGAGTTTGCTTTCAACGGATTGTGGGTGGTGGACAACTATAGTCGATTTTTCAAACTGATATTTCTGCTGGGCACGGGTCTAACCCTTCTTATATCAATAAAATACGTCGAGGATGAGCGGGTGCAGCATGGGGAATACTTCGCGCTGATCCTGTTTTCTACCCTCGGTATGATGATCATGGCCAGTGGTACCGAGCTGATGACTTTGTTTTTGGGTCTCGAACTGATGTCCATATCACTTTATGCATTGGCTGGATATACTCGAACGCGCATGATTTCAAACGAAGCTGCACTCAAGTATTTTCTGCTTGGCTCGTTTGCCACCGGTTTTCTGCTTTACGGGATGGCCTTGTTATATGGGGCTGCCGGAACGACGAATCTGCATGGAATTTCCGTTTTTATCGCCAGTAGCCATTTTAAGACGCCGATGCCTATTATCGGGATGGCGCTGCTGGTGATCGGGTTCGGGTTCAAGATTGCTGTGGTCCCATTTCATATGTGGGCTCCGGATGTTTATCAGGGTGCGCCTTCTCCGATCACGGCATTCATGTCGGCTGGGCCCAAGGCGGCGGCATTTGCCGCCTTTGTTCGGATTTTCATGGACGCCCTTCCAGGGCTCCATGATGAGTGGGTAATGTTGATATGGATTCTGGCTGCTCTGACCATGACAGTCGGCAATATCATCGCGCTGGTGCAGGACAACATCAAGCGCATGCTGGCTTACTCCAGCATTGCGCATGCTGGCTACGTGCTGGTGGCTTTTTTGTCTGCCGGGGAGCTGGGGATCAGCAGCATTCTCTACTATATGCTGGCATATACCTTCATGAATATTGGGGCGTTTGCCGTTATCAGCGTGTTAGGCGGAAAAGGCGAAGAAAAAGTCAATGTTTCGGATTATAACGGTCTGGGGTATCGACATCCGGTTGCGGCAATCGCCATGAGTCTGTTTTTATTTTCTCTGGCAGGAATACCCCCTACTGCCGGTTTTATGGGAAAGTTTTATATATTTTCCGCAGCGATCAAGGAAGGGTATCTGGGTCTGGCCATTGTCGGGGTCATTAACAGTGTGATATCGGTCTATTATTACCTAAGAGTCACTGTCGCCATGTATATGAAATCACCTGACATCACCGATGAAATTCCTATCCGCGGACTCTTTTCTCCTGCATGCATCCTTGCAATCATTATTTCCGCATACGGGGTCCTGCGATTGGGGTTGTTTCCTTCAGACTACATCGCTATTGCCAAGCAGTCCTTGCTCGCATTGCAATAGCGGCCAAATCATGAAAGTATATTGATTATGAATTCGGTTACGTTAACAATTGATGGCAAAGAAGTTGCTGTCACGAAGAATGCAACGATTCTTCAGGCGGCCAGAAGTGTCGGTATCAAGATTCCGACACTTTGTTATCATGAAAGATTGAATCCAATCAAATCCTGCGGGATGTGCATTGTTGATATCGATGGAAGTGCTGACCCTGTGCCTGCTTGCTCGACGCCCGCAGCCGAAGGTATGCGGGTTGCAACTCACACGGATCGGCTCATACGTCTTCGTCAGGATTCATTGAAAATGCTTCTGGAGAATCATCCACTGGATTGTCCTGTCTGTGACAAAGCCGGCGAGTGTACGCTCCAGGATTTAGTGTACGAGTTAGGCGTCAAAGACATCACTACGCACGCGCCCAGGCCGTCTACCAGTGCGGTTTATGCAACTACTCTCATTAAATATTGGCCTCAGCGCTGCATTACGTGTCTGAGATGCGTCACAGCCTGTAAAGAAATTAAATCCATCGGTGCATTGGAAATGAAATCCACCGAGGACGGCTTCAATCAACTTTCTGTTAATACAGAAACATGTGTGTCTTGCGGTGAATGCTTGCAGGTTTGCCCGACCGGTGCGCTTACGGAAAATATCAGTCGCACCAAAGGACGGTCATTTCTTGTTAAAAAAGTACCGACAACCTGCTCGTATTGTGGTTGCGGCTGCCAGATCAACTTAAATGTTCTTGACAATCAGGTGGTTACCATCACAGGACGTGATGATGCCGGTATTAATCAAGGAAGCCTCTGCGTAAAAGGCCGGTTCGGTTATGAGTTTATTGCAAGTGATCAGCGTTTGACCCAGCCGCTGATTAAAAGAGACGGTAAATTTGAAGCCGCAGACTGGGATGAAGCCCTGGATCTTGTGGCATCGAAATTTACTCAGATCAAAAATGAATATGGATCTGATGCCATCGGTGGACTCGCATCCGCTCGGTGTACCAACGAAGATAATTATCTGTTTCAAAAACTTATGCGCGCGGTGATCGGCACCAACAATGTCGATCATTGCGCCCGTCTCTGACATTCCTCGACGGTGGCAGGTCTTGCCGCCACTTTTGGAAGCGGAGCGATGACCAATCCGCTGCAGGATGTACTCAAGTCGAAAGTGATTTTGATTACCGGCACCAATACTACCGCCAATCATCCGATCATCGCCAACTATATATATGAAGCCGTTCAGAAGCATGGGGCCAAACTGATTGTAGTCGATCCACGTAAAATCAAATTGGTTGATGTCTGTCATATGTGGCTGCGTCCTAAGCTGGGGACGGATGTGGCTTGGATTAACGGATTGATGCACGTCATCATCAAGGAAAATCTACAGGCTCAGTCGTATATCGATGAGCGTACAACAGGTTTTGAGGATTTAAAGGCTGCGGTAGCCAGATATACCCCTGAGTTTGTATCCGATATTACGGGTTTGCCGGTCAAGGATATCATCGAGACCGCCCGTCTGTTCGCAAATGAGGGTCCCGGATCGATTTTGTATGCAATGGGCATTACGCAGCACACGAGCGGTACTGATAACGTCAAATCCCTCGGTGCGCTGTCGATGCTTTGTGGATATGTCGGCGTGGATGGCGGCGGTGTCAACCCGCTTCGTGGTCAGAACAATGTCCAGGGCGCCTGTGATATGGGAGGACTTCCCAATGTTTTTACCGGTTATCAGCCGGTAAACGATATCGGAGCGCAGGAAAAATTCTCCAAAGCCTGGAATGTCGACGCACTCTCGTCCAAAGTGGGGATGACTGTCACCGAAATGATTCCTGCTGCCGGAAAATCGGTCAAGGCATTGTTTATCATGGGTGAGAACCCGATTCTAAGCGATGCTGACGGGCACCATGTCGAAAAATGTCTGACATCTTTGGATTTTATGGTCGTCCAGGATATTTTTATGACGGAAACTGCAAAACTGGCTGATGTGATTCTGCCGAGTACTTGTTTTGCTGAAAAAGAAGGCACATTTACGAATACCGAGCGTAAAGTGCTTCGGGTCCGTAAAGCAATTGATCCCCCCGGAGTTGCCAGAGAGGATTATCGAATCATTTGCGAGATTTCCGAAAGAATGGGATATCCCATGAACTATGCGCATGCTTCTGAAGTCATGACGGAGGTCAATAAATTGACGCCGAGCTATGGGGGGGTTTTATACAGCCGTATCGAAACAACCGGTCTGGTCTGGCCGTGTCCCACTCCTGATCATCCCGGCACTCCGGTCCTGCATACCAAAGCCTTTACCAAGGGAAAAGGCACGTTTTTCGCTATCGAGTATCGCGCTCCTGCGGAATTGGCGGATGCTGAATACCCGACCCTGTTGACAACCGGTCGCGTACATCAGCATTACCACACCGGAACGATGACGCGAAAGGGTAGCGCTTTAAACCGCCTTTATCCCGAACCGCTGGCGGAGATCAATGCGGAAGATGCAAAAATAATGAATATTGCAGACGGCAGTTACGTCAATATCATTTCACGGCGGGGCAGGCTGAAAGTGAAGACGGCTGTTTCCGAAATGACCGACCGGGGTGTCGTATTCATGCCGTTCCATTTTTATGAGGCAGCGGTGAATGTGCTGACCAACGGGGTTCTGGATCCGGTTTCAAAAATTCCTGAATTTAAAGTTTGTGCTGTTAGAATAGAGAAAGCCGCCTGATATTATCGAGATAATCTAATATTTACAGTTTGCGACATGCCTGCATTCTCTTAATCCATTGAGAATGTCAGGCATGTTTTTATTTGATGTCTGGAGTGGTAGTAAATTTCATTCATGTTGTCTTGTCGTACCAACGCAAAAGTTATGATTGAAACCAGTTCCCAAAGTGCCCGCAAAGAAATTCTCAAGCTGATCACCATCGGTGTATGCCTTCTGGAACTGCTCATTGCTGTCTGCACTTTTTTTTATCAGCAAGATACCCAGAGTCGAACTGAAATCCCCATTTCGGAAGAAATGGCTCGGGTTTACATTGACCATCCTGAAAAACTCATGGAGAATGAGAGGCTGGCGGTCAACACCCATTCCGTCAATCAAAAAGGCTACATACTCATCACCAATGAGATCGTTCGCCGCGCCTTTCCTTGGAAAGGCTGGATTCTATTTTCCATCGGCGCACCCGTCACACTGGCTTTTTTGATCGTACTGGTTGCCAAAGCGTATTGCCAGGTGGCGGAACTGGATGAGAAGGAAAGCGGGAATAGTGAAAACAAGTGGGTTAACGGCTTAAACACCTTGAGCAGGATCAATGTGTCGTGGTTGATGGTGATTTTGATCGGAGCGCTGCTTTCCGTTTGGTATATTCCGGAAACAATCAAGTTTGCGGAACATGTTTCAACAGATTGGCTGGCTAGATTCTGGTGGATGCCGGTTATGATTTGTATTCTTGTATTTCTGGTCATCGCCCTCTCTTTTTTTTTCCAGTACCGTTTAAAATTAAAGGCCATGCAGATGAACATGGATCTTGAAAAATTGAAGTTTCTTCATGGCGTTAAATCAAAGGATGTTTCCGCAATCGAAAATGGCGGTAGTTACACCTCGCCGATGATAGAAAGCCACCCGGAAAAAGAGTAGAAGTAAAACATTCTTAGAAAGCAGGCGGAGTCCATGCTGTTGAAATTCCGATGGACTGAAGATGTCGGATGCCGTCCGTCACATGCCTGCCCACGGTATCAACGCTGTGGGAATCGTCTCCTGGGCACACGGGAATTCCCATTTCACGGACTTTTTCCAGAATAGGTCGGGATGGATACGGCTCATGGGCGCCTTTCAGCAGGGAACGGACATTTAAATCGAGTATCAGCCCCAGCCTATCCACCGCCTCCAGATTCCTGCATATGCGCTCCCATACGGCCTGCGTTTTCAGACGGACAGCATAGTCCGGATCAAATATCCGGATCAGATCGAAATGTCCTACCACAGACGGTTTTAGGGTGTGAATCATCTTGTACTGTAAATCGAAATATGCTGTATACAGATTGGTGATGTTGCCGCAAGCCGATACCGCCCTGGTATATTCGGATGGATTCATATCGATGGGAATATCCGCTACATGGTGAACGGACCCCACAATGTAGTCCGGATGGAATTGATCTTGCAGCCGGATGGCGTAATCCATCGCACCCTGGTAGGCTTCGGTTTCCATACCCACGAAAATGGTCAGCATTCCGCGATAGGCTGACTGCAGGTTTCGGCAGTGCGCCATATACCGGGTAAAACGCTCCTGCATGGCGATTGCAGTCAGGCCGGCTGCGCGCTCATCCGGATAGAGGAATCTGTCATCGACTGGCGGCATATGCTCAGTGATGCCCACCCAGGCAAAATTCATGGAATGGTAGGCTCTGATAAAATCATCCAGGGAATCCCGGCCATGCTGGCAATAGTCGCCGCTGTGGCCGCCATGGACCGATACAAGGGGTGCTGAAAGTGGGTTGCCATTTTCGATCATCGGTCAGCTCTGTTGGATTCTTTTTCGTGTCGTTCCTTCTGCCAATCGCGGCTTGCAGCAATTTAACGTGATATTGTTGTTAGCAGTCGGATCTATTACGGGTCAATAAAAATTCAGACATAACACAAAAAAGATGCTGAAACTACCCATACGAAAATTGATTCTTGCGCGATTTGGAGCACGGCATTGCTGCGTAAGTATCTCGCTTTTAACATTTTTGCTGCTGCCGCTTTCCTGCCAGACGCTGCGGATAACCGATGGTCGGGTTTCAGTTGTTTCGGAGCCGGCGTGGGACAGACTCTTTCAGCGTAAAGAAGGATGGACGGGCGCAGATGTCGTTCAAACTATTTCACTGCAAGACGGTCGAATTCTATGGCTGTTTGGTGACACGGTAATCGGCTCGGTGCAGGATAATAAACACGCTCCCGGATCTCATATGGTCAATAACTCCATTGCAATATCTCATCCATCCGCATCCGGTTTCACGACGGCTCCGCCTGCGGATGGGATTCGGTTCTTGTGGGGGGATAAGACGGAATCGGGTGATCCTTCCGCCTGGATAAAACCCGGGCAACTGAAAACAGAAAGCATTTTGGTTTCAAATGACCGAACAAGTCCGGATACATGGTATTGGCCTACAGGCGACGGCATCGTCCTTGCGGATCAAAATGAGCAGAACCGGCTTGTCCTGTTTTTGTCCAAAATCAAGAGAAGAGATGGAGACTACGGCGTATGGGGGTTTATCGGTGGTGGTGGTTCAGTTGTCATCATCGACAACTTCAGCGAAGACCCAGCCCGGTGGGTTGCACGTACCTACGACAATCCGTATGCCGTGGAAGCTTGGCGCGCGGACCCATTCAGCGATCGCTTTGAAACTTCATGGGGAATGGCTCTTATCAACGGTCGTGAATTCGAGTATGGTCAAAATGACTACTTGTATATCTATGGCATTCGAGAAGTTACATCCGCCCGCAAAAAAATGATCCTGGCAAGATCGCCAGTTGGAACACCGGAGCGGTTTGAATCATGGGAATTTTTCACTCAAGACAACACATGGTCTCCCCGAGTTCAGGATGCATTTGCGCTTGCAGACAATATGGTCAACGAGTTTTCCGTTGACCGGATAAAAGTCGGGAGTAAGAATATTTTTGTGATGATTCAAAGCGACGGCGCATTTCGGAATCAGATATTGCTGCGCACCGCCGTACGGCCGGAAGGTCCTTGGTCTGAACCGGCTGTGATTTATACGGCAACCGAAGCTTTAAACTGTAAAGACTGTTTTGCCTATGCTGCAAAATCCCATCTTTGCCTGTCCACCCCTGGAGAACTTCTGGTCAGTTACGTTGTCAATTCATCAGATTTCAATATATTGGTTAACAATACAGATATTTATCGACCTAAATTTATCCGTGTGTTCTTGAATCAATTATGAGGATGTCCATTATAGCTTTCACGAACCAGTGTTAAAATCGGTTCGGTTTCATAATCCAACACCAGATCGGTTATTGGATTTTTCCACACACGACACAGAGGTGAGCCGGATCGGACCCATGCACTCTCCAGCGGATGGCATATCGTGGAATAGATATAAGAACCCGTTGTTGGATTCCAATACTCGTACAGAGGTACTACAGCGGAAGAAGCCCCCTGTTTCCAAGCAAAATCAACCCGCTGCCCCTCGCATGTTCCGGCTTGCATCCCATCGATGGTATGCCAGTGTCCTGTCAGTTGACCATTTGTGAATTCAGCATTCATCTGGTATTGAATCTTTTCGTGTAACAGGATCAAATTGACAGCTTTGCTACTGTACGAAATTTTTATAATGGCCAATTGGTCCGGGGATATGTCGGCTTTAAGTAGTTGTCCGGTAAATTTAAAATGAAATCCAAATGGCCGCTGCACACCCTGAGCATCGATCGCCTTGCACTCCCATAAGCCTTCAATCTGTTGCGCCGGCGTCGTGTACTCCAGCGGCAGTGCATAAAAGAGGGTGTGTCTCCGTCTGTAATGTTTTTCACCGGATTTCGTATTCAGCCTGAAAACGCCATGATTCATCTGCGCATAAACTGGAATCAACCCAATAGTGTTTCGATCTGTCTTCATGGCAAAAAAATCGATGCTCTCGATATAATCTAACGTGTTCCGAGGAATAGATCGCAGCAGCTCATCGCGTAACGTATACCGGATGGTTCCGGCACCGTCATGGATTCGATAAACCGGTTGGGGCAGAGACAGTCTGGGCTCTGCAAGATCCAAACGATACATGATTTGATTGTAGTCATAACGAGGTGTCTGGACGACGCTGCCCGAAAAAATATGGGTGTATGTTCCTTCAAAATAAATCATTCGACCGTTTCGCTGATCGAAAAATGGATGATGCGTCGGGTTGTAGAAATTGTAGCCGGAATGACTGACCACTTTTCGGGAATACACCCATGGACCGACCGGTGTGTCAGCTTCGGCAAACCAGACCTGGCCAATATTTTCCTGAGCAATCAGTATCCATCGTCGGCAATAGTTATTCCAGAAAATGGAGCCGGGTCGGGCATCCACGCAAGCGCCGGTTTCGATGTTCAGCAGTTGAATCCACTCCGGTGTTTCTCTTGTTTTCGGTTCGTTGTTCTGCAGATGGGTCTGAACGAGATTTCCCGTCATTTTTTTCCAGCCGTAGATATGCCGGGTCCGATCTGTTAAGCAGGCCTTAGTCCGGTCTGCATTGGACGGATTGTCGCCGGAAACGTATCGTCCGAAATATTCATATGCCATGGGATCGGTCACGGCGGCCAGCGTGGCGCGGACCCGGCTGAATTCAAAGCCTGCCGTAAAATAGAGATAGTCCTTGCCGTTCACCCGACCAATAAACGGGTGATGAGATAAATGCGGCGATCTGAACTTTTCTGGTAAAACGACAAACGGCTCGAAAATTTCCTTTCTATCATTGAACAGCGCAAACCCGCATTCAAGGATTTTATCCAGAGATGCGACACGAGTAAATCGTGCGAGCAGACGATATTCTTTCTGACCATCGCGAACCGGCGCCACCCAATCCAACCATACGCGGCCGTATCCGAAATCAGGGCACATGGGTTTGGCAAATCCCCTGTCATCAACGAAATAAGACAATTCCACACCCGAACTCGGATTCAGCCCCCCCGTGTCGGGCGGCTGCGATGTCGCCCCGGCAACTGCAAAATTGAATGTATCAACCCCCCAGGTATCTCCCCAGAACCAGAAAATCTTTTTCCGGTAAGCAACTGCCAGCACCGTATCCTGTCCCATCACATCAGCATTCAAACAGGAATTGCCGATCGGGGAAAAACGGCCCGACAACATGCTGTGACAGTATATTCCCTCTCCCGTAATGCGATACAGCCGCTCTGCCACATTGACCCGGGTTACCGTCAAAACCGCATTTTGCCCGGAGATCGTCTTCAACACAACGCCTGGCCTGCCGTGAACCAGTGTTTTGAAGCGATAACCATGACTGCGGATCTGAAAAAAAACATCCCGGTTCATCAGGGCGGGTTCGAAAAACGCCAGTACGCCGTTACTGTCCGTATAATCGCGTAATCCGTTGACCAGACTGATTTCGACCAATGGAACACCACGCCCTGTACTATCATCCACCACGGTAATCATGAAAAATCGATCTTTCCCGCACAAATTCATCATCTAAAGAAGCGTCTTTTCTTTCATTGATAGGCTATAACTGTTCAATTTTATTGAATGAATTATTCAGACGGACCGCCATGGCATTTTGAATATCCGGATGAAGGTCCCGGTTTTCCTTCCACAGCTTCAGAAAAGAATCCACAACGGATTGAACAACTTTTTCCCGGTTCATTCCGGAGATGTTCAATATTGACATCTGGTTCCGGGACCGGTCGTCTGATTCGTCACATAGATCATTCAACCACTGCGAATAGGTGGAATGGAAAGAAAGAAAGGATAGGATACGGTTCCGGATAATTGGTTCGGCCTTCCTGAAAAACACGACATGGAGTATGCGGTCATAGGCTACAGCCTTGTGCCGGATAACGGATCGATACAACCCGGAATCAACAACAATGTCGGCAGAAAGTGTTTCACAAAGCGCACCTGCAAATACGCGGTTGTAAAGCCGCATGACTTCGGTTGCGGCATCAAGACAATCCATTTTGATCAGATGACGGAGCGATGTGGTGATCAAGAAGCTTCCTGCCGCAGAACTGATTTCAGCAGCCTTGTGCTCGCCGTATTTACCTGCTAAAAATCCATAAAAACTCTGAAATTGTCCCTTGTAATCCAGATGATGATCAATCGCATCATCCATCAGCCGGGCGCCGAGATAGGCGATGAGACTCAGCACATAGATTTCGGTATCGTCGGCAAGACCGAGGGGCGGCCCAAATTCACAATCCCCCCACCCCACCCATTGCATGGAAATCAAGTAAGAAAAAAGCGCATCATGGGAATGGCCACAATCTTCACGAACCGATTCGCTTCCGTATAAATTTTTCAGCATACCGCCAAGCCGGCTTTCATAGCTCAGCGCCATATGGCGCATCAGTCTGGTAACCGCATCACCAAAAAATAACCGGTGGTGATCACAGGATGCCGTGATCTCGGCAGCAATCGTATTCCAGGATTCCGAATCCACTTTTTCCTCCAGATCATGCCTCTGCGGTGATCCGTTGATCCATCTGTTTGGCGGCCATCCATCCGGCAGTTCTTTCCAGCCCCTCGTGAAGTCTGACATCAACGGCATCCCGATAATCCGGACACAGGCTGCAGGCATCGGCCCGGATGGCCATAACCCGGTCTATCAGATGGGTAAGCGCCGGCAGATCGCTTCGGTCACCGGTTGCAGTAATTTCAACGCTACGGGCATTCGAATCTGTCAAACGGTGAATCATTTTTCGAAATAAATGGATCTGGGATGCGATCTCTAAAAGCCGAATACGAATTGTTGCGGGGATGGTCCGTAAAAAAATATGCTCCAGCATCGTGTGCCGGTGCATCTCTTCCCCTTTAAAAAAAATATCCTGTGGATCGTCATGCAAAGTAGGCGTTCTATCAGCGTGTGACACAACGCTTTTGGAAACAAATTGTGACATTCTCATCACAATTTGCGCGACATCGGGAAGATGGTTCGACAGGCATTTTTCGGCAACAGTATTCAGTATGGCCGTACTGACCATGATACTGAGCGCAGTGGCGGTGCGGCCGTCAAAACCCGCTGCGATCAGATAATCGGTAAAGGGGGTTGTTTTCTCCGGATAAGGTCGTGCGCTTTCCATTACACCCACAGCGCCGTATCCGATGAGTCCGTAGCAGAAGTCATTCACAGGGGAAATCCCCAGTGGCGGCCCCCACACGCATACATCCAGCCCTGTTTCACTTTCTGCCAGAATGGATTGAAAAAGCAGAGAGCGGCTCATTTCATTGATGAAGGCGATGTTCCGGTCCTGAACCAGAAAAAGAAGCACGTGGTCCAGTTCCTGCTGAAACTGTTGCCAAACCGTCTTGTAGTATGTGGAGCTGTCCGGCTGAAAATGTGTTTCATATCGGACACAAGCTGATGTTACACTGGCACGCAGGGCATCTATATCAGTCATGGTGATCATTTTGCTCCAGTGACTGCAGATGGTGACCCAGATGAACAATCATGGCGCAGAATTTTCGAAAATGCGATTTGTTGATGATATCCACCAACCAGAACCGGATTTTTTCATCCAACCGATCATCGGAAAGCCAGGCGCAAATTCTGGGCCAGGCATAATTGGCATCGATTTCGGTAATCAGTCGCCGGTAACGATGAGGGATTTGACTCCAAGCAGCATGACAGGTCGTCAGAATGTTCTGAAAGTCCTTATGGGTCGAAACATTTGCAAAGGTTGAGAACACCTTGTCCACTGCAATCAGCTCAGCCAGGGGCATCAGTTTTTCCAGGCGGCTGCCTTGTGCATTTTTCTCACCACCGGCCAGACTGAACAGCAGAGATGCAACATCGGTTATGGTATCCAGGTCGTGTCGCAGCTCGATCCACCAGGAATTGAACACATCCGGCCAGAAAGCGATGTTGCGCTCGTAACAAAGATTTACGGATGCAACGGACAGCATTGCCGCCAGGTGAGATGTATAGGTGTCGATTCCAATCAACAGCCGGCTTTCCGCCATGGCCTGATAGACTGTGGAAAAAGCGCTGTCAGCGGAAAGCGGATCTCCGCCTCCCAGGACATTGATATCGAATTCCGGCAGCGATCTGATGGATAGTTGTTCAACAATCTGCCGAGCATAGTCGGCTGAAGATGCAGACATCCCCGGCAAGACGACACACGAAACCGGTTTTCGATTTCCCCCGGTAGCCAGCGTTTTTTCGATCACGTCGGCCCAGTCTGCAGGGGTTAAAAAAATGGGTTTGGATGTCAGCGGACTGATGATCATCTGGAAAGTTTTTTTATTGCAGATTCCACCTTTCGGCGTTGCCGAAGGGTGGATATCCCCGACCAGTTGTTTCGATAATCGTCGAAGCGCTCTATAGTTTTCCGGATAGAGCAGGTCCATGGTATGCGAAATCTGAATCGGAGATTTAAACCGGGGCATGAACCACATTTTTCCCTGCCCAACAGCTATTTCAACAATATCGGGCCGGTGGCGGTCGAGACAGAACGCCAGATGAAAACACAGTCCGGTAAAGTTGATATAAACGACCAGCAGATCATTCCATTTTCCATCTGTCATCGCCCGGTCGACACATTCAAATGTCATCATGGGGTGTCCGGTCAGCGTATGGGATTGGAACGTTGGATCGATCCGAGGCCATACGCCAAAATAATATCCCCAAAAAACAAATTCAGCCGTGGGAAACCGCATTCGCAAAGAACGTAGCAATTCCGCACAGGATATTTCATCTCCCAACCCGATGCCAGGGCCGATCACCACCAGAATACGCTCATAATCGGTTTTCAACAGCGGTGTGTCAGAGGCTGGTGCATAGGTGGTTTCATGATACCAGTATTCCTTGAATTTAGTTTGATCACAAACCCGAACGATTCGGTCAAACGCCTTTTTGGTCTTGCTACTGGAAATATTCAACAAGAGATGGGCGATACGCCCGGCCATGACCTGCCATGCCGGTTTCAACCGCGGATGCAGATCGTTGATAGCCGATCCGATCTTCTGCAAATCGGTCACCCTTTCTGCCAGATACCCTTTGTTTCCGAAACTGATCGGCCGGTACGCCACAGCGGCGGCATGCTCTCTGGCCAGAAACAGTAATTGCAATAGACGGCGCGGCGGCCTGAGTGTCAGGCCTCTATGGCTCCGTCGATCGATCAGATCATCGAATCCATCGGAAAACGCAGGAAGTTCGGCGGGGAAATCCTTCATAACTCTCTTTTCAGTTCCTTCGAGATGTTCATTTTTTTCACGATTTCAATCAAAATGGCTTCCGGAACATAAATGGGGACCATTCCCGAAGGAGCAACCGGATCGGCTTCTGGTTCCATAACTTCCGATTTGAAATCAGGGCCTGCACCCTGAACCGGGTACGCCAAAAACGGACTGGCTGATGCCATACCGAAATATGTTGTCTCTGCATGCAACGCTTCATGGATTTCCAGTGAATTGCCGATGGCGGCCGCAGCGTTTTTTGCAGGAGCCGAAGACCATGTGGACTCTTGATGAATGAATCCAAGATATTCCGGAACCCATTCACTATTCTGATGAATCATACCCATATGCATGACAGCATCGAATTCTTCTTCTTCCCATGTCTTTTCGTTGGTCCAGACCAGTTGTGTCAATGCGGACAGGGATGCCCTGGCGCCATTTTGATTGAGTGTGATCACCTTCAGAAAAAGAAATTCCATGTCATCGGAACCATCGCTGATTTGTTCAAACCGATCGATAAGATCAGCGGCGGAGCCCGGCCGATCGAAGATCCAAAGTGGTATGCAACCCAGCAATGATGTTATTTGTCCGTTGTCTTTCCACTCGATACAACTTTTGATACGGCTGATAAGAGCCATCACATGATCCTTGATTTCAATTTCCATCTTAATTCCTTTTCTTTATTGATTGGTTGAATGGACATCGTCTTTCCGCCATGATCAATGCCGGATGACATTGCATCAGCGCAAAACCGCTGTTTTTCGAATATGCCCGGAAGACAATCCAGGGCTGATTTCGACGATGCCAGTCCCGAACCGCCTGGCGGACATCTGAAATGGAGTGATAATCATGAACAAAAACAAGCCGTGGCCCATCTGGCCGTAAGGTTCTGCACCCAATCTTCAGATCCCACCATGCGCCTTGGTACGAATGATCCCCGTCAATCAAAAGAAAATCGGTTTTTGGCGGTTGCAATGCCAGTTCGGCTAAAACGCCCCGGGGGACATCGGGGAGTTCGTTCCGGCTTTCATCCCAGGTCTGGACCGAATATCCCCGGTGCAGAATCACCCGGTTTGAAAATGCTTGACGCAATACCTGCTCGGCGATGGCAACCGGATCTTTCCGATCGAACCCGCCGTACTGCCACGGAGCCGGATCGATGGTTTCAATTACACCGTCGGAATGAAGATCGTTCATGGCGCATGCCATGGCGGCTGTGGTACACCCGACAAAAGTACCGGTTTCAATGATATGGCGTGCATCGATCAATTTGACAATGGTAAACAGCGCACTGAGATACTGCTGCTGATCGATCGGATCTGTTGTCATCTCGATACCGTTTTCACGGTAAATCGCTTCAATTCGCCGGCAGAGCGGGGCAGAATCGGACTTCCAGTCGTTACGGATTCTATCACAAAGGCTGTCAATATTAATAAAGTGGTTCATGCTTAAGTCCCGATTTTTGTTCAGGCGATCTGCCGCTTGGCAAGCTGGGCGAACGGGCCGTCCTGATCAATGAGTTCTTCATAAGTCCCGGTTTCGACGATATGCCCCTGCGCCATCACCACGATACGATCTGCATGGATAATGGTACTCAATCGATGTGCAATCACAACCCGGGCAGCTCGCAGATTGTTCAGGCTATTGCTGACAATGGCCTGAGTTCGATTGTCCAACGCGCTGGTCGCTTCGTCAAAAAATAAAATCCGGGGCTTTCTGACAATGGCTCTGGCGATCATCAACCGTTGACGTTGCCCGCCGGATAACGACCCACCGCCAAAACTGATCATGGTCATCATCCCCAGCGGCATTTCCGAGATATCCTGATCCAGGCCGGCCATCTTTGCCGCTTCCCATGCATCCTCCATGCTCAGATCGGCAGAACCCACGATATTTCGGAAAATACTGCCGGGCATGATGCTGCCGTTCTGTAAAACAACACCGATCTGACGCCGGACTTCGCGAATATCCAGCAAAGCCAGATCCTGTCGATCGTAAAAAACAGCGCCGGTTTCCGGTCTTTCAAACCCGAGCAACAATCGCAGCAGCGTTGATTTCCCTGAACCGGAACCCCCCACAATGGCCAAAAATTCACCGGACTTCACTGTCAGAGAAATGTTGTTTAAAATCAGCGGGCCGTCCGCATCATACCGAAAAGAGACCTGGCTGACCTCGATATCTCCGCTGAGTTGACCTGGATGGCCCTTGTTTTCATCCACTTCCGGCAGTGCGGAAAAAATGGGCTTGGCTCGCTCATAATACGGCGCAGCATTCATAATGGAAGTCAATACCGTGCTCATTTGCAGCAGAGCAAGCTGAAACGTCAGAAATGCTGCATTGAACGCCACAAATGAACCGGTCGTAAATGCGCCGGCGCTTTTTTCCATAACCCAATAAAAAATGATCATGGAAATGACAATCGGATAGGCCGTGTTAAACGTGTCTAGGCTGTTTTGGATAGTGCGGCTTTTAAATATGAGCCGTCTTTTTTTGCTGTAATCATTTGCCCAGACAACGAATGCACGGTCCTCGGCATTTGCCACGCGAAGCTTTGCAATTCCGGAAATTAATTGAAGCAGCATGCCTGATATATGGCCTTCGATATCGTTTATCAGTCGCTGATATCGTATCTGCAGAATGCTCGAAACGATGCCGAAAATAATGCTCAGCATCGACAGCCCCACGGCAACGAGGGCCAACCGCCATTCATACCAGAACAAGAGGATTAGATTCACAGAGGAAAACGCGCATCCCAGTACGGCTTGCAGTATTATTTCCGATAAAGACTGGCTGATGGTGCAGATCCCCATACTTCTGTTCGCCAGGTCCCCTGATGAATAGCGCCGAAAGAAAAAAACAGGCAACGAAATCAGCCGATCCACCACAGCGGCCTCGACCGTCGGATCGATTTTTCCTTTCAATCTGAGGACAGAGATGGATTTGGTCATCTCCAAAAGGGTTGCACCGATTGTACAGATCAACAGGATACATACGATCTGTATCAGTCGGGATCGGGATGCCTCGGGAATGACATTGTCAAAAATCAGGGCGGTTACAATCGGTGTCATCACACCAAGCAGCGCACCCAGAATTCCGGTCAATGCAACGGATAAAATGTCTTTTGCGCATCCATGGATACCGATTCCCGCTACATCCCATGGCGTCAGGCTGCGGTTCGGCAGCCGGCGGTAAAATTTATACGCGTTCGGCGACAGCGAGTTTGCAACTTCCTGATCGATCACCTGACGGGTTCTTGTTTGCGGATCAACGGCAAGATATTTACTGGATGATATGGGTAACAATGCCACCGGTTTTTCTTGTTTTCCTGCAAAACCAAGCAGCGCTTCACTGTCGTGTTTCCACCATTTTCCCTGGAGCGTTACCTGTCGAATCCGTATATGCGACGCCCGGACGATATCGTCGAGAGATATCTGTTCATCGTTTTTCACCTGGGGGCCGGATGGCGCGACAATGGAAATGCCGATGGCATCCCCTACCATGCAACATGCCGTAAGCAGGGGATGGGCCGAGTCGAAATGCGGCCATTGCCTTGTTTTCCGTCTTTCACCGACAGAGGTCAGGCGCACCAACGATTGGCTCATCCGACTGCTGTCTCGGCTCTCCCTTTCCTTCAGCAGATTGTGCGCATCGGCAGCGGCAAGATTTCTTTCGATTTCCTGACACCGGCCGGCCATCTGATGAAAAAGGTCGAGACCGGACCAGTAATATCTGCTTTGATATGCCGTCCAACCACTCACAATCGTCAGCGTTACCGGTGTGGCAGTTTGAATCCATGCCGGGTCAGCCAACGGAAAATAAAGCTGTTCCCGGCAGACCGGCACGTCTTCCAGTCCCAGAAAGGTGGCATGACCCTCGTCAAGACGAATCCAGACAACCCCCTTTCGGGCGCATGCCCGGGTATCGACCGGCAAAACGACTTGTGTTTCGCCTTCCAGAATCATATCGGACGGATCATGAAGGTCGGCACGAATAGATATGGAAAAGGATTGAACCCACTGATCGACCTGCTGAATCACCGCCGTTGCAAAATCGGATTCGTGCAGGAAATTTCGAAAAGCGGATGTCGGCAGACATTTCAGCCGGGTGTCGGTATTGCCCACAGCCAGAAAACCAGTACTCTTGTTGCTGTCGGCTCCGCTCATTCCAAAGAGAAGCCGACCGGTTGCCGCAGTAAACATATGATTTCGGACACCGACCGGCTGCCCATCCGTGAGCGTTACCGCAAAAATCTCCACCTGCCCGGATTCGATCCACCAGACTACATCCTGGCCATTCAGCAGAAAAGGCGCATTTGCCTGTGCTGTCATGGTACGACTGTTCCGGTCAAATATCCGATCGATTACCGATTGCATCCTTATCCAACCCCTGAATCCTGTAAGCCGGCTTTATAAAAAATTGATGAGATCCGCATAGGGTCCGCCTGAAATTTTCATTTCATCGTGGGTGCCGCGTTCAACCACCCGACCGTGGTCCAGGACGATAATTTCGTCACAATCCCGAATGGCGGTCAACCGATGGGCCACAATCAGACAGGTGCAGCCACGCCGACGCAGATTGTCGTCAATCTGTTTCTCTGTTGTGGGATCAAGGGCGCTGGTTGCTTCATCCAGCACCAGAAGTGTCGGATTGCCGACCAAGGCGCGAGCCAGTTCCAGGCGCTGGCGCTGTCCGCCACTGAAATTGGAGCAGCCTTCGCTTACGATGCTGTCATATCCGCCATGTCGCTGCGTGATGACTTCATGAATTTCGGCATCACAAGCTGCCTGAATTACATCGGATTCAGGAATCATTTCATCCCACAAGGTAAGATTTTTCCGAATACTGCCTTCAAACATGAAAATATCCTGATCCACCATGGCAATGGAGCTGCTCCACAGGTACCGCGACCACGCATGCCGAGGCTTGCCGTCGAACAGAATCGTACCGCTCCATGGCTGATATAGACCTGCCACCAGTTTTGCCAGTGTCGATTTGCCGGAACCGGAGCCTCCCACCAGGGCAACGCGTTGACCGGGCAGAATCGATAGGTTGAAATTTTCGATTAAAGGTGTTTCCATACGGTTGTAGCCAAAGGTGATATCGACCATATCCAGTCGGCCAGACAGTTTCCTGCCGCCGCTCGGGCGGTTCTCTTCAATTGTTGAAACCGAAAACCGATGATCCTGCGGATATTTCAAGACATCGTCCAGACGAACCATATGGCCGCGCAATTCCTGCAACTGACCGCCGAGATTGACGATTTGATTGACTGGTCCGACAAATCCCCCCATCAGGCTCTGAAAAGCGACCAGGCTGCCGATACTCAATTCACCTGCCATAATTCGAAGTGATCCCAGCCCCAGAATAGCCACGGTATTGAGGGCAGAGAGCAGGGCGGGAATACTTGAAAGCATTTGTGATGACATCCCCAACTCCTGCTCGGCATCCTTGACCTGTGCCTGATACCCTGCCCAATGTGCAAAAAAATCTGATTCCGAACCACTGGCTTTCAATGTCTCGATCATCTGAAGACCACCCAATGCCGTGCCGAGGCTTTTGCTCTGGCCCTGAAGGATTTTCTGCACCAGATCGACCCGTCTTCGTGAAAAATATCTGAGCGCCGTCAGATTCAGCACAACGATAGCGATACCGATGGCCGTCAGCATAACATCATATTGCAGCATCAAAACGGCATAAAAGATGATCATGATCGCATTCAATACATTGCCGGCCAGTTCGCCGGAAAGAAGCAGCGCCACCTTGTCGTTCACCTGAACCCGGTTGACCACTTCACCGCCGAACCGCTGAGAGAAAAACTCGACGGGCAGTCGAAAAACGTGTTGAAAAAAATGGGTTGAATGGATCAACGCCAGTTTGGTTTCCATACGAAGCAGACAGGCTTTCTGAAACCAGGTCAGGCCGGCACGGAGTATGGCGGTCAGCCCCATGCCCACAAGCAGAGGCGTCAGCCAGTCCTGCATATGCTGAACCAGCACTTGATCGACAAAAACCTTGGAAAAT
Organism: uncultured Desulfobacteraceae bacterium; assembly: GCA_903953895.1. GTDB lineage: Bacteria > Desulfobacterota > Desulfobacteria > Desulfobacterales > Desulfatirhabdiaceae > RAAP-1. The sequence goes on from CAJBLH010000133.1 coordinate 65,526, forward strand.
ATGGGGATGACAATACCGGGAACAACCAGAAACAATCCGGATAAAAATACATAGCTCAGTGCCGGACGAAATCCCCCGAGCCGGCCAGCCAGACTGACGATCAATCCGGATGTCGCCCCGCCTTTTTCAAATGCAGGGCCGGGTTCGAAGCTCAGCACCATACCTGTAAATGATTTATCGAATTCATCCAGGGTAACGATTTTGGGCCCGACTTCCGGATCATTTAGATAGACCTGATTCCGACGTATGCCTTCAAGTACAACATAATGGTTGAAATTGAGAAAAACGATCATGGGCAGCGGCAGAAAATTGAGTTCCCCCATCTCTTTTTTATGTTCGGCGGACATCAGCCCATATCCCTCAGCGGCTTTCAAAATATACTCGGTTTTGATTCCATTCCGGGAAACGCCGCATGCCCGGCGCAAGGCATCCAGTGAAACGATTCTGCCGTGATATCCCAAAATCATGCCCAGCGCGGCCGCACCATCCTCGGTCATTTCCATCTGCAGAATGGTGGGCGTTCGAACCCGGGTATTTTTCCATGTAACAGACTGGGATATCATGATTTATGGCACACGGTAAGAGGTTTGTCTCGGTACATTGTCATTCTCCGAGAACATTTTTTTTGATATACGGTATCAAGAGGTGAATGGGGGACTTTTCGGAAATCACGATGCGGGCGGAACACACCGTGCCGCTATGAATTCCTGTCGGCGGCCCCTTGGAAGAAGACCATGCAAAACCGCTTTGCGTACCGGAGTCCGGTAGCAGCTCGGCATGAATTTGAATGGGAGCCCCACCTGCGGTCAATGTCTGAACCAGGTTCTGGTTGTGAAGAAGCCGCATCATGCCATCGGTGGTGGCGGGAAACTCTGAAACACGGCTGACAAGTCCCAGCATGAATCCGTATTCTTCCGATTTTACAGTAGATGGGCTGATATGGATATTCATCCCCGGCTGGACTTTCTTGCCTTCTGCAGGTGAAACAAATATAACGGCCTCCAACTTTACCCCATTTTCTTCGCTCAGTTCCAGGTTCATGAGCGAATCACCGACATGTGCCGACTTCCCGATGTCTGCTGTCACTTCCAGAATCCGCCCAGTGTATGGGCTGATGACCAGTGTACTTTCCTCGTAAACTTTCTCTAAAGTTTGAAGGTCTCGTTGCTGCCTCAGTAACTGCTGTTCACTGTTTCGTATTTCCCGTTCCTTCTGGTCTTTCATCTGAAAATTCGAAATCGCTAATTGCTGTAGCCGGTTTTTATCATTTTCAATACGTTCCTTGCAGGTGTTGATTTCTTGCTTGGTATTGACGAGGGACTGCTTGGTGATCAACCCTTGTTGCATCAGAATATCCTGCGATGCCTGTTTTTCTCTGAGCCAATGAAGCCGCTCTTGCTCGAAATCGATGGATTTCATCAGGTTGATTCGTTCATTATCGGAATGAATCTGTTGCATATGCAGGCTTTTTTCAACCGAATTGCGCAGACGCTGAAGTTCTTGTTTCATCTCGCCCACCTCCGCACGAGCCTGCTTGAGCCGGGTGTGCTGAATCGGTTGTGAAATCCGCGCTATGATATCTCCGGTGGCAACCAAGCCATCGACATCGACATTGATTTCAGTAATTTGTCCGGAGCCGAGGGACACGATCTCAAAAATGCCGCCGCTTCGGATCAATATGCCCTGACCATTCACACGAATCGGAAGCTGTCCGAAAATTGACCACAACAGTGCGGTGACAGTCAGACTTCCGATCACCGCAAGGATTATCCAATCTTTGGATGCGGTTACTTTCATCAGATGATCGAGTTGTTCGGAAGCAGACAACCGGTTGAGGGATGCTTTTCGATATTTGAATTCGGACATGAATGAAACGACACCTATTTAACAGAAGGAATGGTTGTCAGCTCCTGAATTCCGACAGATAGGCCCAGGTCGGTTTGAGCCAGCAGGGTTCCGGTTTCATGCCGTAACCGGACCAGAGCATTGCTGAATTTCGCTTGAGCCGCTATTTCCTGTAGCAGGGCATGGGTCATAGAATTTTCGATGGTGATGCGATCCAGAACGGTGGATACCCCCATTTTAAACTTCGTATTTTCGTTTTCAACAGCTTTTTTATAGGAATGAACAGCCATCTGGGAATGCGCCAACTGTTGTGAGCTGGTAATTAAATCAGAAAGCGCCATCGCTACGGATGAATATATGGATCGGGATAAGTCATCGGTCATGATCCGTATTTGTTCATATTCCGCTTTGCGCTGCATCAGAACACCGTATGCGGCGTTGTTATTGAACGGCCAATGGTAATTGATACCGGCGCCTACCGTAATACCCGGAATATTATTTCCCAAGGCAGAGACAGTATTAAACATCTGTGAGCCTTCGTCCAGCCCACTGTATCCGATCCTGAAAGCCATATCCACCTTTGGCTGCAATCCGTTTTGGGCCGCATTCACCAATATTCTGCCGGCTTCCTGTTGAACCTCCATTGCCTGATAATCCTGACGGAGTGTAAGAGACTGCTGCATGAAAGCACTGCTTTGGCCGGCAGTGCAGGATGCAATATCATGGGTGTCGGGAACAGGAAAGTCGCTGGTCGGTTGCGGCAGTACCGTTATCTGGTCAAACGGTATCCCAATGGCCAGGCCCAGCAGTTGCCGGGCTTCAAAAAGTTTTTGCGTTCCGGCGCTACGGGCTGCTTTCTTTTCTGCCAGATACGCCTGAGCCTGTTCCATATCAGCAGCCGGACGTTCATCCAGTTGAATCAGCATTCGGATGTCTTTGACAAAATTTTCGGCTCTGATTTCGGATTGCCTTAACTGATGGAGTTCTTTTTCCGCAGCAAGATAAAGCCAGTAGGCCTTGACAGTATTGAGAATCGATATGGATGTTTGATGGCGCAAACGCAGCATACTGATATCGACAGCTTTTTTCGCAACGCGTTCACCGGCTTCGGTAACTTCCCGCCCCCCTGATTTTAAGAGCGGAACGGTTACGATAAAATCAATTTGGGCACGGTTTTCAGTGGGATAGTTCGGCTCCTGTGTGTAAATCCTTCTAAGACTGATACCAGGCTGAATCGCCACACCGGTTCTAAATTCGCGGGTCAATTGGATATTGTATCTTGTTGTATCGGTTATCTCCTGAACACCAAGCAACTGATCCAGGGTGGATCTTGGAATCTCTTCGTGGCTATGGCCGATAGAAGCCCCGAGGCTGCTGTCAAAGCGCCCTTGTTCAATTCGGAGCTGACCGGTTTTGATGTCGATATCCTGCTTCATGACCTGGATATTGGGCTGATTGGCCAATGTTGTCTGTACTGCGTTCAATAAATCGATACCGGATTGGAGGGAATCACTTGAAATGGCGAAATTGGAACAGAAAAATAGAATAAATGAAACGGCCGGTAATAAAAAAACAGTATTTCTGAAATCGGTTTTGCACAAAAACTTATCCTTTGGCATCCATCAGGTCACGGATTTTGAAGTGTGCACGCAATACCCGGCACAAATCGAATTATGCAGGTCTGTTTTGTCAGACTTCATTTGGATGTTTCTAAATTCACATCTCTTATCACTGAAAATTGATCAAATAGCAAGACAGGAATTAGGATTCAGGTGTTAACTTTCGTATAAAAAGCGGGCCTATAGCTTTCAAGATAATGGTTCTGGGGAGGCAGCAGGAGACTCGTACATCCTCGACCGATAACGTACCCAAAATCTTTATCGTGAAAGATAATATTTTTTTCTGTTTAACAATCATGGTTATCGCTTTTAATCTGAATTCAAAACTACATGTTGTTCCATTTTGTTGAATCTGGTAGGTGATGACAACAACCAAAAGCAAAAATATTCTTGAAACGGACCCGGACAGGAGCGCAGCAGGATGGCTTCGAATTTTTTTCAAATGCAAATGGACTATATATTCTTTTTCTACGGATTGGGCTTCATTCTTCTGGCTGCCGCCGCTTGGGGGCTGAACTGTATTGAGAAACAGCAGGTGCCATGGAAGTGGCTGTGTCTGTTCGGTCTTGTACACGGGATAAACGAATGGCTCGATTTATTCGCTTTCAGTTTAAAAGACAGTCCTGTCTTTTATTTCGTGCGGTTGATTGTTATGATCTTATCCTTTTTGTTCCTGCTTGAGTTTGGTCGAGCGGGTTCAATGACATTTCATAAAAACGGACCCGGTCGATGGATATTTATACCATTGCTGCTGCTTGTCGGTTTCGGTGCTTTTGCGGGTGTGTCCGGGCTGAATGCCGTTGCCAGATACGCTCTTGGGCTTACCGGCGGCCTGTGGACGGCAGCGGTGCTATGGCGGTATCGGCATACGGCGCATCCAAGAAGTCAATCCTTGTCGATGGCTGCTCTTTCCATGGGTCTCTATGGGCTGGCAACTGGTGTTGTGGTGCCGTATGCCGATTTCTTTCCTGCCGCTTTTCTCAACCAGGCCTCTTTTCTTTCCTTCACCGGTTTTCCCATCCAGTTGTTCAGGGGGATATTAGCCTGTACTGCTGCTGCTACCATCTGGCAGTACTACTGTGAGTGGCGCAGATTGGAATTCAACGATAGCATCTCGATGGCTGCGCTCCGTCATGAAGGATGGACGATCACGGCCATAGCCACTGTTCTGATCGCCGGTTGGATCGCAACTTACTCCTTTGGTGAATATGGACAACTCCGAGATGAGGAACAGTATGACTCTGATCTCAGACTGACACAGAAGACGTTTGAATCTTCCGCAGAAACGGCAGATCGTCTGGTGCAATCCATGGCGGCATCTCCCAACCTCACCGCCATGGGGATTGAATGCCGCAGCGACATCGCTGCAATCGATTCTACGCTTGACCGCTATGCCAAGGTCGCGCAGGATTCCATCTGCTATGTGATGGATTCAACCGGAACTGTCCTGACTTCCTCCAACCGCGACGCGCCATCAAGCTTTGTCGGGCATTCTTACGCTGTTCGTCCCTATTTCAAACAGGCGATGGAAGGGGTTCAGGGGCGCTATGTGGCCGTAGGGCTGACCTCGAAGGTGCCAGGGTACTATTCGAGTTTTCCGGTCAGAGATGCAGGAGGAGAAATTGTCGGTGTCGCCGTGATCAAATTGAACATCGATAACCTGTTTGCTGTACAAATGCACAAGAATTACGGCTTTCTGATAGATCCAAACGGGATCATTCTCTCTTCGACGCATCCTGGCTTTTTTCTGAACATGCTTCAGCCCATCCCCGAGGATGTGAAGCGCCGGCTCACCCAATCTGAGCAATTTCCCGTGATTCATGAGTCATCGGTGCTGCCGGCTCATTTTGTGCCTGGAACACTGTTCACTTTCCGTGGAGAAGTCCTGCGGGGCTTTAAGCAAGTGACTTCTGTCGAAGGCCTTTCATTCGTGATACTGGGTTCGATGAGTTCATGGAAAATACTGCGTTTGGTCAGCATTCTCATCACGTTGCTGGCGGCCATGCTGCTGGTTGCATTCTTTGTTACCCTGCAAAGAAACAATGCATCATCGGCGCGTATTTCCGCATCGGAAAGGCTCTATCGCACCCTGGTGGAAGGCTCGCCCGATTGGATCGGACTTTTCGATCAGGATGGATGTTGTGTCGCCATCAATCGTAATGGCTTGACGGCCATCGGCCGGACTGAGGCAGAGGTGCAGGGGAAGCGGTTTAACGAGATATGGTCGGAGGAGAATCCCAGTTCCATGGTTGAAGACGCTGTCATCCGAGTCCTGCGTGGCGAGCGGGTTTCGTTTGAAGCGGATCGATGCCGGGCGGACGGTGCGTCCGTGACGTGGCAAGTGGTGCTGAATCCCAACTGTGAGCAAGACGGAACCGTCCGTTCTTTTGTGAGCATCGCCAGTGATATCAGTTTCCGCAAAAAGGCCGAGGTGAAGCTCCGTGAGAGCGAAGCCGCTGTCCGAAACAAGCTAAAAGCCATCACCGAACCGGAAGGCGATATCGGTACACTCGATCTGTCGGATATCATCGATTCCGAAGCGCTTCAGTCCATGCTGGAGGATTTTTATCGCCTAACCCATATCGGGAGCGCAATTATCGATCTTGCCGGAAAGGTATTGACGGCGGTCGGTGGGCAGGATATCTGCACGAAGTTTCATCGATGTCATCCCGACTCGCTAAAAAACTGTATCGAAAGCGAAACGTTTTTTACCAGAGATATCCCGGTTGGAACATTCAAGACCTACCGCTGCAAGAACAATATGTGGGAAATGGTCACCCCCATCACGGTGGGCGGCAGGCATCTGGGAAATATCCATTTCGGACAGTTCTTCTTTGAGGACGATGCGCCGGATATCGACTTGTTTCGCAGTCAGGCCCGGCAATATGGATTTAACGAATCCGATTATCTGGCGGCATTCGACAGGGCGCCGCGATGGAGCCGGGAAACGGTGAATACGGCTATGATGTTCTATGGCAAACTGGCAGGGATGATCTCCACACTCAGTTACAACACGAGCCGATTGTCCAAGATGCTTGCCGATCATAAGCGTTCCGAGGATTTGATCCGTGCCCGTCTGGAACTGATGGATTTTTCCACCTTGCATGCCCTGGACGAGGTGCTGCAAAGAACGCTTGATCAGGTCTGCGTCTTAACAGGCAGTCTGATCGGTTTTTATCATTTTGTCGATAGTGATCAGAAAACGCTTTCCTTGCAAGCCTGGTCCACCCGCACTGTGAAGGAATTTTGTAAGGCAGACGCCAAGGGGCTGCATTACCCGATTGATCAAGCCGGGGTCTGGGTGGATTGCGTTCATTCCAAAAAGCCTGTCATCCATAACGATTACGCATCGCTACCCCATCGCAAAGGAATGCCGGATGACCATGCCCCGGTCATCCGAGAACTTGTCGTGCCTATCATGCGGGCCGGGAAGATTGTTGCGATTCTGGGTGTGGGGAACAAGCCGACCGATTATACCGAAGACAATGTCGGTCTTGTGGCTTATTTTGCAGATGTAGCATGGGAAGTTGCCGAACGAAAGCGGGCTGAAGATGCGCTGAAGAAAAGCGAGGCAAGTTTGTCCCGGGCGCAAGAGATTGCTCATCTGGGCAATTGGGAATATGACGGTGCAACCGGTAAAATTACCTGGTCGGATGAAGCATATCGTATTTTTGGGTTTGCGCCTCAGGAGATGGAGGTTACTTCCGATCTGATCCTGAGCATGATCCATCCGGATGACCGAAGCAGGGTGGAGATGGGAATTGGAAACATCCAAGAGAAAATCGATCCGTATAATTTCGAATATCGGATCATATTGCGGGGTGGCACGGTCAGGCATGTCCACAGCCAGCGGGATTCCATCATAGAAGAATTCCCAGATAGAATCTTTGGAACGCTGCAGGACATCACCGAGCGGAAGAAGGTCGAGGAAGCGTTTCAAAAATCGGAACGCCGGTTGAATGACGTAATAGACTTTCTCCCTGATGCCACACTGGCTATTGACAGCCGGAAGAAGATCATCGTCTGGAACAAAGCCATCGAGAAGATGACTGGTGTGAAAGCCGAAGATATGATCGGCAAGGGCGACTATGCGTACACGATTCCTTTTTATGGAGAAAGGCGGCCTCAGCTCATGGATCTGATATGGGAGAATGATCGGAATGTTATCGAAAAATATCCCCATATCGATCGTCAAGGAGAATCCCTGAGCGCTGAAGCGTTCTGTGGCGCCCTGTATGATGGCCGGGGAGCCCATGTATTCGTCAAAGTATCTCCGCTTCATGACGAGAAAGGCCATGTCGTCGGCGCCATAGAGTCGATTCGCGACATCACCGAGCGTAAACGTATGCAAGCAGAACTTCTTCAAATCAATGAAAACCTGGAGCAGCGGGTAGCGCAGGAGGTGGAAAAAAATCTTCGTAACGAACGCCTGCTGGTCCAGCAAAGCCGATTGGCGGCTATGGGTGAAATGATCGGCAACATCGCTCATCAGTGGCGACAGCCGCTGAATGCACTCGGTCTGTTGCTTTTCAACATCAAGGATGCTTACCGGTTCAACACGCTGGATGCAGATTATCTTGAGCAGGCTGTTGGGATCGGCAACCGTCTGGTGCAGAAGATGTCAACAACCATCAGCGATTTTTCCAGATTCTTTCATCCGGATAAAGAAATTCTGGCATTTTCGGCAAAGGAGCAAATCCGGGAAGCGGTCACTCTGGTGGAAGCCAGCCTCCTGAACAGCAATATTTCCATCCATATCGATGTCTCGCATGATATCAAGCTCCTTGGCTTTCCCAATGAATATTCCCAGGTACTGCTCAATCTGATTTCCAACGCCAAAGAGGCGATCCTTGCGCACAATCAACTGCTTGCCGGCAGGGTGGACATTGTTCTTACAGACCAGGACGGTCAAGGATGTGTTGCTGTGAGCGATAACGGCGGCGGTATTCCGGAAGAGATACTGGACAGGATATTCGAGCCTTATTTTTCCACAAAGGAAAAGGGCGGCGGCATTGGCCTGTACATGTCAAAAATGATCATCGAAAGGAATATGAACGGCAGTATTTCCGCCAGAAACATTGAAGGTGGCGCCGAGTTCAGAATTTGTGTTCCGGCGCCATGAACAACTTGTTGGATTTCTTCCGCTTCTCTTTGCGGTGAATACCTGTATATCACATAGAGCCGCTAATTCCTGAAAGCCTTTTGAAGAGAAATGTCCATGACGGCCTCATAGCCTGTCATCTTGGCGATGACGTCATGGTGGTCATTCAAAAAGGTAAAATCTCCCAGCATCTTATTCCTGCTGGCCTCTCGAATTTCGAGAACAGCGGTGACCCCTTCTTCCGGAAACCGGTTGCAGTACTGGCGATAACTGGCCCCGAAACTGGGCAGGGAAACCATCCCCTTCTGCTCGAAACACCAGACAATGGCCATCTGAAAGGCGGCGTCCAGCACCAGCGGATCACCGATCCAGCGGCTGCGGAGGGGTTCTGTTGTCCACTGGTCCGGAGGCGGAGCCGAAGCCAGTTCCGCAACCATGGCTTGGGGCGATAGGCTGAGAATGCGTTGAAGGCCTTTAAGTGCATTGCCGTGAAATAGAATTTTGTCGTAAACCTCTGCCATGGGGCGCGTGTAAACATGGTTATTGCTCAGATATCGGGAAATATCGAATTCCGGGGGCAGGGAGAGTTCATTCGACAAAACAGCCCTGGCACGGGTATGAATGACTTCGATCCCATCTTTGAAACCATCCCGGATTTCGATGTCCATCTCAAAATTCGAGCCGTTTTTCCGGGTTTTTCCAGTCATCAGGCGGATGGTTTTTTTTCCGTCGTCGAGCCGGATTCCTTTGAGGAGGCGGATATCATCCAGGCCGGAAAGCTGAAGCCCTGGGTTTTCATGAAGCGCCCCATGACCCAGCCATTCGGTGATGAGCGCAAAAGGCACCACGGGTTTGCCGTTTAAAATATGGGACTCGAGAATGGGATAGCGATCGATATCGATTTCCCGTTTGAGGCTAAGAGACAGCGTTTCAGCGGTCAGTGACTGGCGCGTTTCCGGCGGCTGTGGACGCAACAGGCCGGCGCCGATCACCACCTCGACCGGGCCTTCGGGGCCTGCCTGCAGTTCCTGCACCATGCTGTGGGCGCCTGCGTCGAGCGGGATCAGATGAATATGGTTGCGTTCGAATTCACGCCGGAGCGAATCATCGACCATCCCGCCGTCCCAGGGCCCCCAGTTGATGGAAACCACCCGGCATTCTTTTCGAATAACGGATTCCCGATGCGCCGTTTTATTCAGCACCTCGTTGGCCATGGCGTAATCCACCTGGCCCCTGTTGCCGATTCTGGCGGTAATGGAGGAAAAACAGACGATATGCTTGAGCGGATCATTCCGGGTGGCATCCAGAAGTGATAGAAATCCCGCGACCTTGGTATCGAACACCACCTGAAACTGCTCCGGCGTCTTATCCAGAATCAGCCGGTCTTCCAGCACGCCGGCGCCGTGTATGACGGCCGTGATCGGGCCGCAGGTCGTTCGAACGGTTTCAAGAACATCGGAAAGTTCCTGCGCCCGGCGGATATCTACGGCGTGATATTCGACACGAGCGCCGGTGGATCGAATCATGCTTAACGTCAAAAGGATTTCTCGGTTTGCCTGGTGTTTCCGGTATGCGGTTTCCAGTTCTCTGGGAGAAGCATTGCGCGGCAGTTCATGGTGGACAATGGCCTGTTTCATTTCCGATGGTTCGCGCGCCGGGGACAGCCAGTCGGGTTCGGGGACCGGAGCCGGGGATCGCCCCAGCAGAACCAGTGTGGGGCGACAGGCTTCGGCCAGGGCCACGGCGGCCCGGGCGGTCACGCCTCTGGCGCCGCCGGTAATGACCACCACATCCTGTGAATCCAGTCGTGTTGATCCGACTGGATACGAAGCAGAATCAAGTTTCAGCCGGTAAGCCATATGGGAGGGCAGATTCGGGCAGAGGCCGATTTCGATCCGGTTCTCCGGATCTTCGGAACGCAGTGCTGCATGGATTTCAGATGCCAGACGGCCGGCAGCCTGCCAATCCGGTGAAACGTCAATGGCGCGGCAAACGACTGCCGGCCATTCGATGGCGGCAGTTTTGATCAGCCCGGCCAGTCCTCCTGGAACCGGGCGGCTGCATTTTCCCAGCAGGCCGAACGCGCCGTCCAGGCAGGTGATGGAAGCCAACAGCCCCCCTCCGCTGGTTGCTGCATCCAGAATGTCCTTTCCGAATCGTTTGGCAAGTAGAAATGCTTTTTTCAGAAAAACGGTATCTGTCTCATCCTGGTTGTGGAGCGAGTTGTCCGGCGCCGGCGCCACGAGGATTAACCCGGCAGGGCGGATGACAAATGTTTCGGAAAGCAGCTCATCCGCAGAAGCCACCACCGCTTTCATTCCTTCGGAAACGATGGCTTCGGCGATTTTTCGGGATAGATCGGCGCCGTCATCCGTGATGATGATGGGTTGATCCGTAGCAGTCAGCAGCCAGGCGCCCGGAGTGAGGTCGGTTTGTACTGCAGAAAGGATTTGTCGTTGCGGACAATAAATGTCTGCTGGTGGAAGGGGCGGTGTTTGCGGCTGCCGTGAGGTGTTCTGGCCGGCAGTCAGCTTTGTGGCATCTTTTTTTTTTAGAAAATGTGAAATCTGCCCCAATGTTTTGAGGGTTCCGAGGGTATCGGGCGGGATGGGGGGCAGCCCCGGCATTTTTTCTTCGAGGGTTGCCAGGATTTCCACACGCTTGATGGAGTCGATCCCCAGATCCGCCTCGATGTCCATGTCCAGGGCCAGCATTTCCACAGGATAGCCTGTAAGCCGGCTGACGACTTCCAGGAGGCCAGCTTCTACATCGTATTGTTCCGGTTGATGTACCGTGTGGGATGAAGCCGATGAAATCGAAACCTTGCTATTGCTGTCTCCATTTCGCTGTTGCATGAGAACGGTTGCAATCTGCCCCAGGGTTTTAAGGGTTCCGAGGGTATCGGGTGGGATGGGGGGCAACCCCGGCATTTTTTCTTCGAGGGTGGCCAGGATTTCCACACGCTTGATGGAGTCGATCCCCAGATCCGCCTCGATATCCATATCCAGAGCCAGCATTTCCACGGGATAGCCGGTGAGTTGGCTGACGACTTCCAGCAGGCGGGCTTCTATGGCCGAATTGTTTACGGAGGGCTCTGTCGGTCTGGCGGGCGATTCGATCGGGTGGAGATCAATATCTGTTGTTCGGGCGCTGTCGCGGGTTTTTGTTTCCGGTTCTCTGATTTCCGGAGCCATCACGGAAATTCCCAGGGATGCCTCGGCAATCCGCCGGGTATGTTCCATCATCTGCTGAAGGGTTTTGCCGGCTTCGGTCTGGGTCTGCAGGAAAAGCTTATGCGTTTCGGCGGTCTGAAGCTGAAGCGACTGCATGGCTCTGAGGCCTTCCTGAACGGTTTGTAATGCGGATGCGACGGTACTCGAAGAAGGAATGGCCGTGACAGCCGGTGGATCTGTAAAAAAATGTCTGGGGTTCGGGCTCATGGAGACTTCCAAAGGTTCTACCCGTTTTCGGGGTGGAATTGAGGGTTGAGAGTTGGGGGATTCCGATAGATGCGAAATGGGGTCGGAAGTCCGGGATGACCGATCTGCCGGAAGCCTGGTGTCTGGATTTTGGTAGTTTGCCCCGGATATGGAAACATTCATCAAGGGTTTCCGAACGGGTACAGCGGTTTCCCCTGCTTCCCAGCAGGGCAATCGGACCGGATATCCGGCTGACGCCAGCCTGCAGATGACTTTGGCCAGATCCAGAATCGCAGAGTCCTTTCCGGATGAGGCGTCCATGGCGATCACGGTTGTCCGGCGATTCTTCAGGATCGATCGGACCAGTCCGGTAAGAATCGACCGAGGCCCGACTTCGACGAATGTGCGAGCGCCCATGGCATAAAGTTGTTCAATGGCGCCGACAAACTGAACCGGATGCGTGATCTGTTGACCCAGCAGGGTTTTGACGGCGAGCGGATCATCCGGATAGGGTTTTGCCGTGACATTAGCGATAACGGGGATCGCTGAAGGTCGGATATCGATAGATGTCAGGAACGCATTGAACGGCTCGGCGGCATCCTGAACCAGGGGGCTGTGAAATGCGGCCGCAACCGGCAGGCGGACCGACGAAAACCCTTTTTCAAGGCACAGAGCTTCGGCCTGGACAATCGCATCGCGTGATCCGGACAGAACACCCTGTACAGGGCTGTTCACATTGGCCAGGGTGATCGAAAAAGAGGTGTTGCGAGCCATTGCCGCCAGAGCTTCAATTGGCGCCTTGACGGCGATCATCATACCGGCGTCATCCTTGGAGCCGGCTGCTTCCATGACGTGGCCTCGGGCGACGGAAAGTTCCAGAAACCGGTCTGCGGAAATCCATCCCGCAGCAACAAGAGCCGTCAGTTCTCCGTAGCTGTGACCACAGGTGACATCCGGCGTAATGCCAAAATACTCCAGGATTTTGACCATCCCCAGACTGATGGCTCCGATGGCCGGCTGAGCGATGCGGGTGGATTGCAGCGCCTGTTTATGGGATTGATTTGCGGCTGCATCCGATGTATCGATCGGATATATCCGGTCGCTGAGCGTGAAGGGAACGGGTTCCGGGAGTGTCGATTCTCTTGAAAATGTGGAAAAAACATTGTCGGCCGTATCGATGGCATCCAACACTTCTGGGAACACGCAAGCCAGTTCGCGACCCATGCCCACATACTGACTGCCCTGGCCGGGGAAGAGAAAAGCGATTTTTGCATCCGATGCCTCACTGCCGAAAAACAGCCGGGACGTGTTCCAGAAGGGTTGATCCTTGTGACTTTCCAGAGCGGCCAGTGCTTCGGAGCAGGCGGACTGCATGTCATCCGCCCATAAATCATCGGGGTCTTTCTGTTGAAGCAGGATCAGCAGACGGCAGGGGTGATGGGCGGAAAATGCTGCGCGCGATGTTGCCGTCAGAGTCGAGAAACTGCTGTTTGACAGCCCCTTGGCCGCCACGGCGCGCCAGTCTGTCAGATTTTTAGTGAGTGCTTCAATGGACGGTGCGGATAGCGAGAGGATTTCGACCGTTCCGTTCCATGCGATTTCGGTTTTTTTGGGGTTGTATTCTTCCAAAACCGCATGAAAATTGCTGCCGCCGAATCCAAAGGCGCTGACCCCGGCCCGCCGGGGATGGCTCCGGGATGAAAGCCAGGGTTTTGCCGTGGTATTCAGATAGAATGGGCTGTTCCGGATGTTCATATCCGGATCCTGCTCTTGGGCTTTCAACGTTGGTGGAATCACCTTGTGATGCAGAGACAGGACCGCCTTGATCAGACCGGCGGAGCCAGCCGCCGCCTTGGTGTGGCCGATCATGGATTTGATGGAACCCAGAGCGCAGTGCTGAGGGCTGGCACTGCCTGGATGCGGAATTTCAGTGAAAACCTGCTTCAACGCGGTGAATTCCACCATGTCTCCCACCCGGGTGCCGGTGCCATGAGCCTCGATCAATTCGACCGTAGCGGGACAAATATCGGCCTGCCGATAGGCAGCGCGTAAGGCTCTGGCCTGGCCGTCTGCCCGGGGTGCGTAAATGCTCTGGGATTTGGCGTCGCTCGATGTGCCGATACCTTTGATGACCGCATAAATCCGGTCTTTGTCTCTTTGGGCATCCGTCAGGCGTTTCAATATCACCATGCCGAGACCTTCTCCGAGCAGGGTGCCGTCGGCATGCTTTGAAAACGGACGCACATCGCCGGAAGGCGAAAGTATCTGGGTCCGGGAAAAACACATGTGCATAAAAATGTCATTCAGAGTGTCTACCCCGCCGGTGATGACCATATCCGACCGTGAAGTGGTCAACTCCATCAGCGCCAGGTGGACAGCGCTGAGCGAACTGGCGCAGGCAGCGTCCACGACACAGTTGGTGCCGCCCAGATCCAGGCGGTTGCAGATGCGCCCGGCAACCACATTTCCCAGAAGTCCCGGAAAGGAATTCTCCTGCCACGGAACGAACCCGCTGGATATTCGTTCCATGACTTCGGTGATTTTGTCCGGCGCCAACCCGGAATCGATCAGGGCTTTTCGCCAGATCGGGTGGCTGAGCCGGGCGCCGAGCGGGATGACAAGTTCCTGCGTTCCGGTAACGCCAAGAATCACGCTAGTCCGATTGCGGTCAAACGATCGATCCGATCCATATCCGGCGTCGATCATGGCCATTTTGGCGGTGACCAGTCCCAGCATCTGAGAGCTGTCCGTGGCTTCGAGAATTGCGGGCGGGATGCCAAACTCCGATGGATCGAAATCGATGGGGGATAGAAAACCACCGCGTTTGCTGTAAACATGATCGGGTGTTTTCGGGTCTGGATCAAAATAATCCTCTGGGGACCAGTGGGTCGGGGGGACATCGGTGATGGCGTCTATACCGTGAACGATCAGCCGCCAGAATCCTTTTGCGGTGGGAGATTTGGGGAAGATGCATCCAATCCCGATGATAGCGACCGGGGGCATCCGGGCTGGTTCAAATTCCGTAAAATCAATCTGTTTTTCAGTTTCTGTCATCAATCGTCTTTATACAACCTGATTGTCGGCGTATGGTGCCGGTTATTTTAATTCTCCTCTTCCCAGCGGGGGAGACCGGGAGGGGGGCTGTTGAAACAATGATCTAAGCCATGACTGTAAAGAATGGATTCACTTTCCTGGAAAAACAAAAATACATGTTTCCCATTGATACCATGGTTATCCAATAATCATCAATAGATAAGAACGCTATCGCAGATATTTTACAATGACATCCAGAGGCAGCGGTGAATAGGCGTCCATATCCGGAGGAAGGGCGACTCCCTGGCACCGAATCCAGCCGGCGCGCGTTAGAATGCACGCGCCGAACAACAAATTCATGGCAATGGTCAGGGTATCGCGGTTTTCAGGTTTTTCCAGAAAAGAACCCCGGGCCCAAGCATTGAAAGCCCCCATTGACGGGCCGCACCATATCTGGTAGTCCATTTTCCGGGAAGGATTTCCCGATGTCGCCCAGCGGGATGATTGTCCGAGATAAGAGCGAAAGACCAGCGCCATTTTATGCCGGGGATCCTGTTCCGCACGGGCGATCTGACGGGGGTCCCGTTCTGTGAAAAATGCTCTTGTCCGCCGCCATTCTTCATCCAGTGTGGATTTGAAAATATCCCGCTCCAGTTGCAGGCGGGTTTTTTCAGGAATATTCTCCAGGCGGTCATATGCGGCATAAAGTTCATAGAGCTTGGCTGCGCGCTGAGCAAACATGGTGCCGCGCTTGAGTACCTGAACCTTGCCTCCCATTTCGAACATGTCGGCTGCCGGGGCCATGGCGACATCCGCTTGCCTGACTTCTGCCAGAAGCCGGCGCACATTTTCGGATGTTCCGGCTTCCACACAGGCCTGATTGACGGAACCCGTCAGAATATAGGCGGCTCCCATCGAAAAAGCGGCTGCGGCGGCCTGCGGTGTGCCGATACCACCGCCAAGACCAACGGGAATGGACTGTGGATACCGGTGGGAGGTGACCATTTCGTTACGCAGCGCAATGATTGTCGGAAGCAGGGAGATGGCCGGCCGGTTATCGGTATGACCGCCGGAATCGGCTTCTGCAGTCAGACTGTCGGCCATGGGAACATGCCGGGCCAGCTCGGCCTGTTGCCGGGTCAGGAGGTTGCTTTCAACGAGCTTCAAGAGAATTTTCTCCGGAGGCGGAGAAAAAAAGCGATGGGCCACTTCTTCCCGGGACACCTTGGCAACCACCTGATTGGGGCAGACGATATTTCCCTGACTGTTCTGATAAATTCCTGAAACCCGGTACTGCACGAGGAAAGGTGTCAGGTTCAGATAGGCCGAGGCGCAGACCTTGCGAATACCGTGTTTAAGGTACAGACCGACCACGGCCGCTTCCAGTTCCGGATCACCGGGGCTGTGAATCAGGTTGAACCCGTAGGGCAGGTCTGCCAGCTTTTCCCGGACATCGTAGATGGCGGCTTCGACTTCATCCGGGGTTAACCCGGCTGCACCGTAGAACCCCATCATTCCGGCTTTTCCCAGTGCTTCGACCATGGCGGTCGATGTGATGCCGTTGGCCATGGCACCGCCGACATAAGCATACCGAAGATGGTGGCGTTTTTTGAATTCGGGATCTCCCAGATTTTCCGGGGGCAGGGGAGGGGCAAAGGCCAGAACCGGATAACTGCTCCCGGAAAGACCGCCCTCCGGCAGCTTACCGGCAGATTTCGGGTTTCCGGACAGCTCGAAAGTGAGGCAACCGCCCTTGGCTGCGGCGGGCTGTCCGTTTCGATCCGCCAGAACAAATGGCTGGTTCAGAGAATAGAGGGCATCTTGAATATTTTCAACACCGCTTTGCGGCAGCCAATCCCCCTGGGTCCAGAGGCAGCTATGCCTGGAATGCGTCGGTGCATCATGCATGTTTGATGTAATCAGCCGGATATTGATCGGATAATATGTTCATGGCGTAATTTTTAATCAAAATATTGGCGGGTGTCAAGAAAGATAACCCGGAGACATGGTGATGTTCTGATATTATCGCATATAAATTAACCTCGCAACGTCTGATAAGATTCAAATGTCATGCCTTGAAATTCGTTTTCGCCGGAGCTTCTCCCGTACATCAAGATGGCAGTGGACAAAGACCGCCGGCCGGGTAGCCGTTGTTTTTCTTCTGGGACTTTCCCGACAAGAACGGGCGGGCGGAAACCTCATGGACCGCCTGTTTTCGCCTGCACCGGATGAAATCCGGGATCGCCTCGATGCCAGGGAAACACTTCCGTTGACTGCTTAAACCAGATAAATACAGATGTGAAGCCGCTGATTTTATGTGCCGGGCAATTCCGTGCCTAAATTTATGATCACTTCCCCATCTTAATTTCTTCCTGTGTATCTAGCTAAACCCGATAAAAATTGGCAGAACAACGACGCAATCAACAGTCGTAACCCATGTCGATTCCCCGCAACCTATCCGCAACCAGCCAAAACAAAAAGGTCGTAACCCATAAGGATTACGACCTTTATTTTCAAGTGGTGCCGAAGGGGAGACTCGAACTCCCACCGGAGTACTCCGACTAGACCCTGAACCTAGCGCGTCTACCAGTTCCGCCACTTCGGCAAATTGAACATCAAATAGATTGATTTAATGTTCAATTTGGTCTATTTAGTTTTTTTTTAAGTTCGTGTCAAGCTAATTGTTTTTCGGGATAAAAATTTTTCATGAAACTTATCAACAGGCTGGATCATATCGACCGTCCTTATAGGAATGCGGTCATCACCATCGGTAATTTCGACGGCGTTCACATTGGACATCAATCGCTTTTTCATGAAGTCATCGAAAAGGCGGAAGAGATCGGCGGTACTTCCATTGCCATGACATTCGATCCTCATCCGCTGCGGGTAGTGAATCACAGCAAGACATTGTCGCTGATCACTCTGGTCGAACACAAACTGGAGCTGATATGCGCCTCGGGTATCGATGTATTGATCTGTATCCCGTTTACTCATGAATTTGCCGCCATGTCCGCCAGGTCTTTTGTCGAACTACTCGTCAACCAGGTGGGAATCAAAGCTATCATTGCCGGAAAGGATTACACTTTCGGCAGGGAACGGGAAGGCAACGTAGATCTCTTGAAACGCCTAGGACAGGAAATGGGCTTTGAAGTCCTGATCTCCGAATGGATTGAGGCGTCAGTGGCCCGGCCAGGAATCAGGCCCGGCAGAATCAGCAGCACGCGAATCCGGGATTTGATTTCAAAGGGCAAGGTCGCATCAGCCAAAAAATTGCTGGGCCGGTTCTATCAGATACGCGGCCCCGTGGTCAGCGGCCGCAACCGCGGGGGAAAGCTCCTGGGATTTCCTACCGCCAACGTCGTGCTTCAGGAAGAACTCTGCCCCAAGACCGGCGTATATGCCGTAACGGTCGAATGCCTGGCCAGGCAATTCATGGGGGTTGCCAACATTGGCTACAGCCCCACCTTCAGTGACAATATCTTTACGGTTGAAGTCCATATTCTCGACTTTCATAACGATATTTATGGAAAGCATGTCCGGGTGAACTTTGTCAAGCGCATCCGGGACGAGATTAGATTTTCCGGCGTCACCGAGCTTTCGAATCAGATCCGAAAAGATATCGCCTACGCGCGTGAAGTGCTTTCGCAACTGGTTTCACCTGCATGAAAAAAACTGCGTCACTGTCTCTGTTCATCGGTCTGGTTGTTTCCATCGCCGCTCTTTACCTGGCATTCAGACAGGTTCCCATCAGCGATCTGACAGCCTACCTGAAATCCATCAATTATCTTTGGATCATACCAACGATCCTTCTGGCGCTCGGCGGATTCATGCTGCGAATTTATCGCTGGCAACTGATTTTAAAAGCCTCTCAGCCGGTCGGTTTCTGGCAGGCATTTCATCCGCTGATGATCGGCTTCATGCTGAACTGTATTCTGCCGGGAAGGGTGGGCGAAGTGGCCCGGCCGATCATCCTGTTTCAAAAAGAACATGTTCCGTTTTCAACGGGTCTGGCAACCGTCGCTGCAGAGCGGACCTTCGATGCTGTAATCCTGCTGATGCTCTTTGCCTGGATGCTCACGGTGGTTCAGATCGATCCGGTGATGGAAATTCATTTCGGCGGGTATGTTCTCAACAAAACCCTGCTGATCAACGCTGCGACCGGGATTACGAGGCTGTGCCTGTTGCTGTTGGTCGCAATTGTTCTGGTGGCCTTGGAGTCCACCCGGAGTTGGATCAACCATTTATTCCTCAAAATCCCCAAACTCTTTTTTTTCACCAGTCTGGCGTTTCAGGATGTGATTTACCGGCGATTCAGCCTGGTACTGGTTCGGTTTACGCTCAGTTTTTCCAAAGGGTTTCTGCTGCTCAGGGAACCCGGAAAAATGGCGGCGTGTTTTGCTCTTTCATTCTTGATCTGGGGATTGAATGTTTTATCTTATTACACGATGACCCTGGGGGCACCAGGCGTCCACCTGTCTTTTGCCGAACTGACGGTGGTGATGGTCATTGTCTGTCTGTTCATCTCGATTCCTTCCGTACCGGGATTCTGGGGAATATGGGAGGCCGGGGGGGTTTTTGCACTGGCGCTTTTCGGTGTCTCCGCCAAGGATGCCGCAGGTTTTACCCTGGCCAATCATGCCGTCCAGATGCTGCCGGTCATTGTGGTTGGCATGGGATCAGCGGTGATAACGGGCGTAAATATCTGGCAGGTTTCCCGTCAAATCGGCGGAGAAGTCTCCGCGATCAGGAAATCAGGAGACTGATGGCATTGATCGGGACAGTCCCCTGAACACGAATTCTTTTGAGACATTGTTATGGCACTCCTTGACATATTGGAATATCCGGACGGATTTCTAAGCAAACCCGTCCTGCCGGTCACAGGTATCACCGGCGAACTTCAGCAGAAGATCGATGACATGGCGCAAACCATGTACCATGCGCCGGGTGTGGGGCTGGCGGCATCACAAGTGGGGCTGAATCAGTGCATCCTGGTGTATGACGTGTCTCCCCGAGACGAAAATCGCGCACTGCATGTTCTGATCAATCCAAGAATTGTCTGTCAGGAAGGGGAAATTCTTTCCGAGGGTGAGGGTTGTCTAAGTGTTCCGGATTACCGCTCCGACGTTATCCGTTATTCACAGATTCGGGTGGAAGGCTGCGATCGAGACGGAAAGCTGCTTGTATTCGATGCGGAAGGTTATCTGGCCATTGTATTGCAGCATGAAATCGATCACCTCCAGGGCGTTTTGTTTATTGACCGCATCAGTGTACTCAAACGCAATTTATATAAAAAACGCATCAAAAAGCGACTGAGACAGTCATGATATCTTCCTATCGCATCGTATTCATGGGAACCCCCGAATTCGCGGTTCCAGCACTTAAAAGACTTTGTGGGAGCGGACACGTGATACTTCAGGTGGTTACTCAGCCGGACCGGCCCAAGGGACGCGGAAAGACGGTTGTTTTTCCCCCGGTCAAAACGGCTGCGCTGGAGTTAGGGTGTCCGGTTCTTCAGCCCGAGTCAGTCCGTACCCCGGAATTCAGTGACGTGATCTCACGCCTTGATCCGGATATGCTGGTTGTTGTGGCTTACGGTCATGTCCTGCCCCAGCGGATACTGGAAATCCCGAAACAGGGACCCATCAACATTCATGCATCCCTGCTTCCCAAATACCGGGGACCTGCGCCTATTCAATGGGCTGTTATCAACCGTGAAAAAGAAACCGGTGTTACCCTGATGCTGATGGACAAAGGACTGGATACGGGAGATATGCTCTCGTCGGCATCGGTACCGATTCTTCCCGATGACACATCCGGGTCTCTGCATGACCGACTGGCCCTGCTTGGAGCGGATCTGTTGATTCAAACATTGAAATATTATCCGGTACACCGTAAAAACGCTGTCCCCCAGGTTCATGAACAGGCAACCTATGCACCGCTTCTAAAAAAAGAAGACGGCCACCTGGACTGGCGGCAGACCGCCGACGAACTCGAAGCCAAAATCCGTGGCATGTCGCCCTGGCCAGGAGCATTCAGTTTTTGTGACGGAAAACGGATCAAGATATATCGGGCCGGTCGAAAATCCGTTGTAATGCAGGAGGCTCCCGGCACGGTACTGAAGGGATTTTCCGATGAACTGACCGTGGTGGCCGGCAAGGATGCGCTGATCATTCTTGAGCTTCAGGGTGAATCCGGGAAACGCCTTCCGGTGCGTGATTTTCTGCGTGGTCACCCCATTTTGCCGGGAACCGTGCTGACATAGGTACTTTCAATCCGATCCCATGACAGGTTACGCCCCATACGAGGTTTCATGCAGCCCCATTCTCGTCTGATTGCCTTGAACATCCTGAATGAAGTGGACCAGGACAAAAATACCCTGGATCATATTCTGGAGGCTGCCTTTACGCGTTTTGCCGATTTGCCACAGCGGGAGAAGAATCTGACATTTTCCATCGTTTATGGGGTGCTGCGGTATCGGTACCGCCTGGATTGGATACTTGGCCACTTTTCCAGAACCGGAACCGACAAACTCGATCCGGAAATCCGCAACATCCTTAGGATCGGTCTGTTTCAGGTGGTCTATCTGAACCGCATCCCCCCATCGGCTGCCGTTCATACCGCGGTTGATCTGGCCAAAACCCTGAAAAAACCGTGGCTGGCGAAATTTGTCAATGCCGTGTTGCGTGCTGCCGTCGGAAAATACCCGGAACTGAAGCATCCGAATGTGGAAAATGATCCGATTTCGGCGATTGCCGTTGAAACATCCATGCCCCCGTGGCTCATCTATCGGTGGATTCCCCGGTTCGGCCTGTCGGAGGCCCGGATGCTCTGCAACAGCACCAACGATATTCCGCCCCTGACCCTTCGAGTCAACACGCTTAAAACCACCCGAAGCGATTTTCTGGAATCCGCAGGCGTTTCCGCCCATCGGATGGAAGCGACCTCCTTTTCTCCGGATGGCCTCCGACTGGACCACCCTCAAGAGCTGATCACGGCTATGCCGGGATTTCAAGATGGTTTGTTTCTGGCACAGGATGAAGCCGCCCAGCTTGTCACGCTGCTGCTCGATCCCCAACCCGAAGAAACCGTTCTGGATGCCTGTGCCGGCATGGGCGGAAAAACCGGTCATATCGCTCAGCAGATGAGAAATACGGGACATATCCTGGCCACGGATATCAGTTCGGACAAGCTTAAAAGAATTCATCCGGAAATGCGCCGCCTGGGAATATCCATTGTGGATACACAGGCGCTTGACCTCAGCCGGCCCATAGAATCAAGCAGGACTGAAACATTCGACCGGGTGCTGCTGGATGCTCCCTGCTCCGGCCTCGGCGTTCTTCGCCGCAACCCGGATATCAAATGGAAGTCCTCTCCGGAGCGGATCGCGCACTGCCAAATCCGGCAAATCGATTTTCTGGGCCGGGCATCGCAGTTTGTCAAACCTTCGGGGGTTCTGGTCTATGCGGTGTGCAGCATGGAGCCTGAAGAAAACGAATCCGTGGTCATGGCATTTCTATCCGATCACTCAGAATTTACGGTCGCGCAGAATGCTATCGGAATGTCCCCTCACATCCGTTCTCTGATAACACCCGAAGGATATCTGAAAACATTTCCGCATCTTCACGGCATGGACGGTTTTTTTGCCGTCCGGTTCAGAAGATGCGCCTGAATCAGGAGGAATCATGACCATACTGGTAACCGGCGGCGCCGGGTATATCGGCAGTCATACCTGTGTCGAACTTCTGGCCGCCGGCTATCCGGTGGTTGTCGTGGATAACCTGTCCAACAGCAAGGTGGAATCCCTGAAACGGGTTCAGCATATTGCCGGAAAATCGGTGAAGTTTCATCAGGTGGATCTCAGGAACAACGCTGCGCTGTCTGAGGTTTTTGAGGCCGAAGACATCCAGTCCGTCATCCACTTTGCCGGCTTCAAGGCCGTGGGCGAATCCGTTGCTTTTCCGCTGCGGTATTACCACAACAATATTACAGCAACTCTTGTTCTGTGCGATGTCATGAAGCGCCATCAGATCAGGAACCTGGTTTTCAGCTCATCGGCCACGGTATATGGTGAACCCGCCCATGTTCCGGTAACCGAGGATTTTCCCCTGCACGCCACCAATCCTTACGGCCGGACCAAATGGATGATCGAGGAAATTCTCAGAGATATTCATATCTCCGACCCGGCCTGGAATATCGCCCTGCTCCGTTACTTCAATCCGGTGGGCGCTCATGAAAGCGGGCTCATCGGCGAAGACCCAAATGGCATCCCCAACAACCTTCTGCCCTATATCACACAGGTGGGGGTTGGAAAGCTCAAAGAACTGCAAGTATTTGGAAACGACTATCCCACTCCGGATGGCACCGGCATCAGGGATTTCATTCATGTGGTGGATCTGGCCATCGGCCACCTTCATGCCCTGAATAAGCTGACCGAAAATCCGGGGATCGTCACCTTCAATCTGGGGACTGGAAGGGGCTACAGCGTGTTGGAAATGATAGCGGCCTTCGAAGCTGCCAGCAGTCGGCGCATCCCCTATCGGATTGTCGGCCGCAGACCTGGGGATGTGGCCAGCAGCTATGCGGATCCTTCCAGAGCCCAGGCAGAAATGGGTTGGGCTGCCCGGCGTTTTCTTGACGATATCTGCCGGGATGCTTGGAAATGGCAGTCTCAAAACCCGAACGGTTACAATTGAAGAGAGGCTTTTGTTATCACCTCGTTTACTCACTGGCGGATATGGGCTTGAGGCGACATTCACCGCAAAGGCGCACGGGACGCAAAGACAATATTGTGAAAAACCGGCTTTATCTTTGCGTCCTGTGTGCCTTTGCGGTACAGTGGTTTCATTTATCCATTCATGAGGTCCGGTGTTGACCTGGCGAGTGAATATTATTGGGTACGCAACGGCGCCGAGTCGCTGAAAGCATACCATTTCATGTTAAAAATGACCCGGCCGAAACGATGATCACGGCCATTGATTGATTATAGAAAGGTTCGTTCATGACAGGTGAAAAAGATATCGTATTAATTTATTTTGAAGACAAACCCCTGGCTTTTGCCAGAATCGAAGATATTACCGAAGATTATAAACCCGGTTGGAATCACGTCAAGCTGCTTCTTCTGCAGGTTCCGCTTCAGACCGTTACCTGGATTATCAGAGACGCCTATATCGATGGAGATCCCTTTACGATGGACGGCAAAAAAATGCGACTCGAAAAAATCATCTGCCCGGAAGACCCTGAGATAAGAGTTCCCGAAACCGATCCGCCGCTTGAATCCAAATCCGCATCCGGAACCAAGGTCATCTCATTTTCCGATTTCAAAAAAAAATGAACGAAACAAGGGAGCTTTTCGTGGAAATCAAAACTGTAGCAATTGAAAACCCCGACGGACTCAACCTGATATTGGGTCAGTCCCATTTCATCAAAACCGTTGAAGACATTCATGAAGCCATGGTGACCGCTGTGCCCATGGCCAAATTCGGGCTGGCTTTCTGTGAAGCTTCGGATGTCTGTCTGGTCAGGTACTCGGGCACGGATGAGGCGCTGATTGCGCTGGCCCAAAAAAACGCGCTCACCCTGGCCGCCGGACACAGTTTCATCGTATTCATGAAAGATATTTTCCCGGTCAATGTTCTGAATGCGATCAAGAATGTTCCGGAGGTATGCCGTATTTTCTGTGCTACCGCCAACCCGCTCGAGGTGATCATTGTCCAAACCGCTCAGGGTAGGGGGATTCTGGGGGTTATCGATGGGTTTGCATCGAAAGGTATTGAAACCGAGGACGATATTCATCACCGCAAGGATCTGCTGCGTCGATTCGGATATAAACTCGGATGACCCCCGAACTGACACCCGACGCGCTTCGGGGGGTTTGCAGCGTCGATCTGTTTCAGTTTGCCGACACATCCGAGCTGGAGCCGCTGGATGAAGTCATCGGCCAGGAACGGGCTGTTCAGGCCATCGATTTTGGTCTGAACATGAAAAGCCCGGGATACAATATTTTTGTCACCGGTATTGCTGGCACAGGCAAATCGAGTATCGTCAAGGAAATCATCGGCAAATTCGCCGCAGACCTTCCGGCTCCGGACGACTGGTGCATGGTCAATAATTTCAAGGATGAATACTGTCCCAAAGCTGTTCGGGTTCCTTCCGGAAAGGCCGTTTCATTCGGCAAGTCCATTCAACGGCTCATCGACGATTTAAAGATCGAACTGCCCAAGGCATTTGAAAGCAAGTTGGCCCAGGATCGGATTTCGGAAATTCAGAACACGTTTGTGGATCAGCAAAAAGCCCTGCTGGAAAAAGTTGAAATCGCCGCAGATCAAAAACAGATTCGGATCAGCCGGGATGACGCCGGATATCAGCCGGTTCCTTACCGAAACGGCAAACCCGTATCTGCAGAGGAATTCGAGGCGTATCCCCTGGAAATGCAGACTGAAATCGAAGAAAATCTGCGAAAAATTCAAATCGAACTGGAAGCCGCACTTCGGGAAATCAACAAACTCAATCAGATCGTCAACGACCGCGTGGAAGCCTACATGGAAGATGTCACCCGGCGGCTGCTTCAAGAACGGCTCACTCCCCTACAGGATGCTTACGTTGGCTATGACGACATTCTTGGTTTCCTTCAAGCGCTCGAAGACGATGTGGTTGAAAATCTGGATCGTTTTGTGACCATGCCCAACGGAGACAAGGTCAGCCCGGACGATGCCGAATCCATTCACGAAGCCGCTGCTTTTTTTCTGCGATACCGTGTCAATATCCTGGTCGAACAGAAATCCGAAAAAGGCGCGCCGGTCATTTTCGAAACCAATCCCACCTATTCCAACGTCATCGGCCGCATTGAAAAACGCACTTACATGGGTGCCGTCACCACGGATTTTACCCTCGTGCAGGCAGGCGCACTGTTGAACGCCTGCGGCGGATATCTGATGATGGAGATCGAACCCCTGCTGCTGAATCCTTATGTCTGGGATGCACTGAAACGCTCGCTTCAAAACAAATCCCTGGCCATTGAGGACGCGCCGTCGGATGCAGGAGCGCAATCGGCAACGCTTCGGCCGGAATTGATTCCACTCGAAGTAAAAGTCATCCTGCTCGGCAACTATGAGATGTTTGAATCCCTTCAGAATTTCGATTTCAAATTCAACAAGATATTCCGGGTCCGGGCGGATTTCGATGATGAGGTCACCCTGAATGCCCATTCCCTTCAAAAATATGCCCGGTTCATTGCAAGGGTCTGCAAGGCGGAGAAACTGCTTCCGTTCACCCCGGATGCTGTCGCTGCGGTCATCGATTACGGGAAACAGTCCATTGCGGATAAAACTCGGCTGTCGCTGCGGTTCGGCCCGATTGTTGCACTTCTGAAGGAGGCCGATTACTGGGCGCAGAAAGACGGCTCGCGACATGTTACCAGTACTTACGTATCCCGGGCCTTGAATGAATACTGGTTCCGTTATAACCTCTACGAAGAAAAAATTCATGAATCCTATATGGACGGCACGGTGCTTCTGGATGTGACCGGCCAGGTGACCGGCCAAGTCAATGCACTGGCTGTATATCAGATCGGTGACATCTCTTTTGGCCATCCTTCGCGGATTACGGCAGAAACCTTCATGGGAAAACCCGGCGTCATCAACATTGAAAGAGAGACGCATTTAAGTGGAAACAGCCATGACAAGGGGGTTTTGATTCTATCCGGATATCTCGGAAAAACCTTTGCACAGCTTTATCCCCTGAGCCTGACCATCAGTATCGCCTTCGAACAGAACTACGGCGTGATCGACGGAGACAGCGCCTCATCCGCGGAGCTACTCGCCATTATTTCAAGCCTTTCGGATGTTCCCATTTTTCAGGGATTGGCCGTGACCGGGTCGGTTAATCAGAAGGGGGAGATTCAGTCCATCGGGGATGTGAATGAAAAAATCGAAGGATTTTACGATGTGTGTAAAACCCGTGGTTTCACCGGCCGTCAGGGTGTCATGATACCGGCTGCCAATGTAAAAAACCTGATGCTGAAATCGCAAGTTGTGGATGCAGTGCGGCAGCATCTCTTTCACGTCTATCCGGTATCATCCATTTCGGACGGCATCGAAATTTTAACCGGACTATCCGCCGGCGTTGCCGATTCAAACGGGATTTATCCTGAAACAACCGTCTATGGAAGGGTTCAGAAAAAACTGAAAACGTTTTGGATGCGAACCCTTGAATTCAACCAGCCTCTGAGAGTAACGCATGCGTCGCTTTTTTGTTCCGAGTCATAGTCTGTCCGGCAACAGCCCCGTTATCACAGGCGATGACGCCGTGCATATCCGAAATGTTCTGCGACTGAAACCCGGAGACGAAATCGAGCTGATTGACGGCACCGGTCTGGAATGCAATGCCCGGATCATCCGCATGACAGCCGGACAGGTGGAGGTATCGATCCTACGGCGCCGCTCCGAAATTCAGGCTTCCCCCCGGTTGATCATCGCACAGGCGCTGCTGAAGGATAACAAGCCGGATGTTATTATCCGGCAGATTACCGAGATGGGCATCCATGAATGGGTTCCATTTGCAGCCCACCGATCCGTTCCGGTTCTGAATGACCGGCGCATCCGCTCTCGCAGGGACAGATGGGAGAAAATCGCTGCCGAAGCCCTCAAACAATGCCGGCGCAGCAAACTTCTTGCCATATCCGATCCGCTGACATTCGATGCAATGCTCGCCTACGGATGGAACTGCGACATCAAACTGATATTCTGGGAAGATGAATCTCCATCCAGACCCTTTGAAATCCCCGATGCCGCTGCCGCCCCTGTTCAGAGCATAATGGCTGTTATCGGACCTGAAGGCGGGTTTACACCGGAAGAAATTGTGGCAGCAAGAGCCTGCGGATATACGACGGTATCTCTCGGCCCCCGTATTTTAAAAGTTGATACGGCTACACTTGCCGTCAGCACCATGCTGCAATACGGCTATGGCGATATGAGACATCCCAAGCCAAGCGATTCCGCCCTCCAGACATACAACCCATAATTCAAACTATTTATTTCAGGATATTATAAAACAACTGATTTTAATGTTGACAAAATATCCGTCATTCAATATAAATATTCAAGTTGGGAGGCCGAGGTAGCTCAGTCGGTAGAGCAGGGGACTGAAAATCCCCGTGTGGGCGGTTCGATTCCGTCCCTCGGCACTTTAAAAATTAAATAAGATGAAGGGGTTAGAGATTATCTCTCTAACCCTTTTTTCTTTTAAGAATTCTCTGTGTGAGAATCCGTGTGAGACTTTTCTCTGGCACGCTCGAAAGCGTCCATTGCATCTCGTTCCAGGTTGCCAATGCTGTGAAGATATATTTCAGTGGTCTTTCGGTTCTCATGACCGAGTATTCGCTGGATAGCACCGATCGGCACGTTGTTGCCATCCATAATTGAAGCCCCTGAATGTCGGATGGGATGAAACCGGAAATATCGGACCCCTGCCTTTTGGCAGAGATTCTTCATCACTTTTTTCCGGTCGCCATATATTCCTTCACAGAACTTGTTCTCTTTACGGCTCCAGTATCTATGCCAAAACACCCACGGCTTGTCGGCATCACGGTTTTCGAAACGTTGCTTCAGCACGTCATACAGGGTTTTTGTCATTGGAACTTTTCGTGGTGTGCGGTGCCCACCCTTCTTTTTGCGGGTGTATAGGATAACGAATCTGTTTTCCAGATTGATATCCTCCCACAAAAGGTTGTTGATTTCACTTACCCTTG
The DNA here is from genome assembly GCA_903953895.1 of uncultured Desulfobacteraceae bacterium. GTDB lineage: Bacteria > Desulfobacterota > Desulfobacteria > Desulfobacterales > Desulfatirhabdiaceae > RAAP-1. Next base: position 94,287 of record CAJBLH010000133.1, read on the forward strand.
CCATTGTCTCTCGAATGACCAAGAGGTAATCCTGGGTATCTTTGTCAGCGACGGCAATCACCTTGTCAATATCTTCAGGGGATGGAACATACTTTACCTTTTTATTGACTGGGAAAAAATCAAGTCCCTCGGTAGGATCATGGGTGATGAACTTTTTACGAATTCCGAAGCTGAACGTGGCTCGTAAATACCGAAGGTCTTTGTTGGCTGTATATGCTGATATTTTCCGTCGTTGCAGCAGGTGTTGCTGAATCATCGCAGTTGAAATCCCATCGCACATCAAACCGTTCCACTTTTTAATCCATCGTCGTGCCAGATACAGGTATGTATGAAAATGTTCATCCGAATTATATGCCTTCACATGGTCAAGCCGCAGATTTACTAGGTCCAAAAAGGTTATGTCGGTTGGCATCTCCTGAACTGGTTTCGGATTGTTTATCTCCTTTCTCTTTTCGGCTTCTGCTCGATTTGCCTCGGTTTTCGTTTTGAACCAGGTTTCCGTATGCCTGGTCCCCTTGTGGGTGAAGTCGTACCTCCACCCCTTCCCTTTGACAAAATATACGCTCATAGAGGTCCTCCTTTGCTGGGAAAAACAGAGCACCTCCGAGCTTCCTACCGCCCAGTGTTGCAGAATTCTTGTAAACCCTTGACAGTCTTTTCCGAAGATACTGGTCTGTTTCCTCGGGGGTCATAATATGTTTATCGCCAGCCGTAGTCA
>CAJBLH010000134.1 GCA_903953895.1 uncultured Desulfobacteraceae bacterium
CAATCCTTCGTATCCTACGCTGATACTTTTTAAATTGACAGAATATGCTGTTACACAAAATCCTTCTTTTTCATGTGAAGCATCAACATTATCCGACAAATTTGCAATCCATATTCCTGATGTTTTGGATTCGGATGGAGTCACTCATTTATGGGTGGATATGGAATACAGTCCGGATTTTTCTACTGATGAATATAGCTATTTTGAAGCTAAAGACTACGGCGTTGTTTCCAATTAAGGTAATTTCCATCAAAGAGTATTCCAATGATAACCTATATCGGTGCACCGATACTGCTTGCCGTAGTATGAATATTACGAGGGTTCAGGCGTCCGGTTCGCTCGATCAGACATCGGTGAAATTCTGGGGTGCCTGGCCGGCCGGTGTCTATATCTGGGAACAATCGACCAACCAGTGGGCGAAGATGCCAGACACTGAAGGCGTTCTCGAAATTGCCGCCGGAAATATCGCCGGCGGTACGGCCGATGATCTGGTTGGCGTATGGTCATCCGGATTGTGGGTGTGGTATTCGGGCACCGGATATTGGCACAAACTGAATTCGGCCCTGCCGAACTGGATTGTGGCAGGAGACATGGCCAACGACGGCCGAGCAGATATCGTCATTCTGGATGATGCCGATCCGAATGTAATTGAATAACGGAGAGGGAAATCGGTCTGCCTCCTGTCCTGTGCAGGGGAGGGGCGCCGGCCGAAACAGCGGAGCAAATAAATCAATTTTGCAGAAACTGTTTGAAATGTAAACAATAATATAAAGGAGTGCAAAATGAAAAATGTTATTCTTGGTGTATTGTTGGTCATGTTTGTATGTGCAGCCCCTTCACTTGTAGATGCAATTGAGCTTTCGACCATACAGAATGCCATTGAGCGATCTGGGGCAAGGTGGGAAGCAATGGTTCCGGATGAAACCAATCCCATGCGTTCGGGTCTTCTCGACGAGAGGGGAAGTAGCCATTCCGGTCATACGTTGAAGGAAATGAAAATGACCTCCGCCGGTTCCATTCCCAGCCATTTTGACTGGAGAAACGCAGGTGGAAAGAACTATGTCACACCGGTTAGAAATCAGAAAAATTGCGGGAGCTGCTGGGCCTTTTCGCTTGTTGGCGCAATGGAATCTCTTGCATTGATTGCATTGGAGATTCCTGGCACAGACATGGACCTGTCCGAGCAGACCCTGGTCTCCTGTTCCAATGCCGGTTCCTGCGATGGTGGGGGGATAGGTACGGCAGCCGAGCATCTTCGCAAATCCGGTATTCCCAAAGAGGCATGTTATACCTACCGCGCCTACAATACGGAATGCGGATTGATCTGTACCGACAGTCTGGGATTATATTCCAGTTATAACATTCAAAACTGGGTGAACATCTGTGATGGATCTGCCCCGGATATCAATGTCCTCAAATCCATGCTTGTTACCTTGGGACCGCTGTCGGTGGGCTATGCCGTTTATGAAGATTTCTATAGCTACCGCAGTGGTATTTACAGTCATGTTTCCGGCGATAAAATGGGATTGCATGCTGTTTTGCTTGTAGGTTTCGATGACCGGGAAGGATATTTTATCGTCAAGAACTCATGGGGCCCAACGTGGGGCGAGGAAGGGTATTTCCGCATCGCCTACAGTGAGATGACCAATGATGTCGCTTTTGCCAACACGGCGGTGGGTCTGATGGGGCTTTCTGCACCGGAAAACAGGATACTTCCGGAGATCACCGTCAACGGACAGCGCAATCTTGTGGTGAAAGCCGGAGAAACCATCAGCGTTGCAGTACGTCTTGATCCCGTGAATCAAACCCAGGCGGACAATAAGGACTGGTGGATATGGATGGTGGGACCGGACGGCACATTCGGGTACGATGTAGCCGCCAAAAGCTGGCAAGGGGGACTTGTTCCCATAAAACTGCCGATCTTCCAACTGAATCCATATTTGATCTGGGATGGCGTACTGTCCACCCCGGGAGATTACCATTTCTATTTTGCCATCGATGATAATAATGACGGAATATTTGACGGTACCTGGCAGGGAAGTGCCGGACTATATGTATCGAATCCATAGAAGGGGTTGCCTTGGTACGAAATATTGTGAACACCCCTGAAGCCCATACTCCTTAATCAGAAATGCAATATACCAACAAGTTGATGAAATAATGACTACCTCCACATAATGTCCTCAACAAACCATGACAACACATTATTGAAAAGGAGAAAAAATGACAGCAGCAGAAAATCCGGTGCAGAAGATCATCGCCCGGTGCTGGGAGGACGAGGAATTCAAAAAGAGATTGATGGCCGATCCGGCAAAAACTTTCGATGCCGAAGGGGTAAATGTTCCGGATGGCATATCGATCCGGGTGCTTGAGGACACCGATCAGGTTCAAACGTTGATCATTCCACCCGCGCCTTTCCACATCGATGATGACCAGTTGAAGTGCATCACAGGGGGGGGGATGTATTGCGCGGACAGTTGTGGTGATAAGGACTTTTACGGCTCATTTACTTAAAATAAATGATTAATCATTATCGAAAAGGAGAAAAAAATGACAACAGCAGAAAATCCAATGCAGAAAATCATCACCCGATGCTGGGAGGATGAAGCATTCAAAAAGAGATTGATGGCTGATCCGGCAAAAATTCTCGGCGCCGAAGGGGTGAGTGTTCAGGATGGCGTATCGATCCGGGTGGTGGAGGACACCGAGCAGGTTCGAACGTTGATCATTCCCCCCGCGCCCTCCCACCTCGATGATGACCAACTGAAGGGCATTACAGGAGGGGGGGGACGACCGGACGATGAAGGCATTTTTAAGCCGCCGTCGTGTACAGACAGTTTCAACTGAAGGGTATTACAGGAGGGCGTATGTGCCTACCATCATATTATGATAAGCCGCTTTGTGACACTTTCTCATGAGCAGTGATTTCATAAAAAACCAAAAGCAAGGGGCTGATCGGATGGCAAAGTGTTATGAACTTATGCGTATATAGTATCTTTCTTAAATTCGATCACCACATATATGAAAATGATACTTCCCCCTTTGAAAAAGGGGGGAATCCTTTCGATTTTAGTTGTGATTAGCGGGCACAAGAGCGTTCGATGAAATTTAAGAATGATACCGTATATACAACAAAGGGAAAAAAATGGAAGCGAAAGAAAACCCAATGCAGAAAATCATCGCCCGGTGCTGGGAGGATGAGGAATTCAAAAAGAGATTGATGGCTGATCCGGCAAAAATTCTCGATGCCGAAGGTGTGAATGTTCCTGATGGCGTATCGATCCGGGTGGTGGAGGACACCGATCAGGTTCGAACGTTGATCATTCCCCCCGCGCCCTCCCACCTTGATGATGACCAACTGAAGGGTATTACAGGAGGATTTGACCCACCGTGCGTTGAGCCTTGTCATGACAGTCGCTATGGCTGATCCGGCAAAAATTCTCGATGCCGAAGGGGTGAGTGTTCCGGATGGCGTATCGATCCGGGTGGTGGAGGATACCGATCAGGTTCGAACGTTGATCATTCCATCTGCGCCTTCCCACCTTGATGATGACCAGTTGAAGCGCTTTACAGGGGGGGCTGGACCCTGTGGGTTTGATTCTTGTGGTTCATCTGACGCTTTCTGCTCATATACTCAGAAAGGGTGAATTTGTTCTCCGCACAACTGTCTGACCGCGCCTTCCCAACTCGATGATGACCTTCTGAAGCGTATCACAGGCGGAGCAGGGCCGGTCACCCTTGTTCAATAGCAGCAGATATCAAATAGTATCGCTGTCATAGCGGAATTGATGATATCAGCCGATAATAACTTCTAATCCAATGTATAGGTATTTTGAATGTTCGGACCCTATGAAATCACATATAACGGCCGTACCTATCACGGCAACGTCACCTTGAAAGAACACCACATCGTCGAGCGCAATGGCGAGCATTCTCTGTTCCTGGTGCCGGATATGGCGGCGGTTCCTGTCAGCGGAGCGCTGGTGAATGCGATGTTGCGGATGTTGCCAAGTTCCGGCGCACTCATCCCCGATGGGCTGATGCAGGCTTTGCTGGGGTGCGGGCTGGCTGTGCGGACCA
>CAJBLH010000135.1 GCA_903953895.1 uncultured Desulfobacteraceae bacterium
CAGACCTCTTTAAAAACGAGTCAATTTGCATCAAAATTATGGACAAAATCAGCCATATTATTTCTGTTCATATACATCATATGGTGTTTTATTGATTAATAGCATCAATATATAGGTGCTTTGGTGGCTGTAAGAAATTTAAAATGTCCAATATAGATAAAATGACCATTACTATTTGATTTTATTACAAATAAAAACCATCGCATTTTTTAATTAACGAGGTCTGGTTTCATTGAATTTAACCATTTCTTTGACGGTATATTGTGGTTTGGAATTCAGACTCAGATACATTCTCCCCATGTACTCGCCAATCAAGCCGATCGAGGCCAGAACCAGCCCGCCGATAATCAAATTGATCAATACCAGTGTCAACCAGCCTTCCACTTTATGATCGGAAAATAAATACTCTAAAAAATAAAACGCGGCCAGACCAAAACCAAAGGAGGCAACCAGAAATCCCAGCAGAGATGCGATCCTTAGGGGATAAACAGAAAAACTGGTCGCCAATTTAAAAAAAACGGACATGGACCGGAAAAAATTGAAATTGCTTTTTCCCTTGTAGCGCTCATGATGTTCGATTGTGATCTGTGTGATATTGTTGGTTGTTTGAAGCAACAGTCCCTGAACATAAGGATAAGGGCCTTTGTATTTCAATACTTCATCCACTACTTCTTTTCTGATGATCTGGAACGGGGAAAGGTAAATATGTTTTGGTTTATCGATCAAAATATCGGCGATTTTTCCATTGAACCAACTGCCCAGGTTTTTCCACAACGCCTGATTTTTCTTTAAAAAATTGGCGTAACAAACATCATATCCCTGCCGGCATGCATCATAGAGTTTGACGATATCATATGGAGAGTGCTGGATATCATCATCCATGATCACTGTGAAATTACCGGAGGCATGCGATAGCCCGGCCATGATGGCATTGTCCTGCCCGCTGTTCTTGCGAAGATTGACACCGATCAGATTGTGATTCTGTCTGCATAATTGAACGATGACATCCCAGCTTTCATCCTTGCTGCTGTCATTGACCAGTATCAGCTCATAGCGCATTTCCGAAAGCGCATCATGAACCTGCCTGGCCAGTTCAACTAAATTGTCCTGACTGTTATAAACCGGAATGACGATGCTGATGTCTTTCATGGATTGTTATTAAAATATCCTTTTTTTCCGATATGATTTGATAAGAAAAATGATAGGGCTCTTGAAAACGATTCAGCATTTCAGTTAACGAATTCCGATCGAAACGAAAAGACTCTGCGCCATTTTTGACGGTAGAAGCCCTGGCTCCGATTTTTCCGATGCCGTTTTTAAGTGATGTGATATTTCTGACAGGTTCAGAGAGGATGATCTTCTTTGAGCAGGATGTCATCAACTCCCATATTTTATGCATGTTTCCGTTGAAATGATACAATGAACCCGCAAAAATCAGAACATCCGCCCTAGGCAGGTTTTCGAGGGATAAAATATCCGTACACACCGCATTGTGGCCGAATTTTAACGCATAATCGACAAATACCTCATTAATGTCGTAACCAATCCAGGACCGATCTGTTTCTCTGCAGTAAGAGGCAATAAGAATATCTCCAAAACACAATTCTACGACAGTATGATCTTTTTCCTCTATTTGGTTTGTAATATCCTTGAACCGTTGTCGATATCGGCCATGGTACAGCATATTCATGACGAGCCGGTATATCCATATGTTTCGATAAATCATACTGATATTCTTTTTCACTTAATCGCCTATCATCTATCTGAAATTATGATTAAAATTCATATCACGCCGATTTGATGACATATTTTTATGAATGTATCGCATAGCGCTGATGCTGTCAAATCAAGAATCTTTTTTGAACACAGGTGAAATGGCATCAATCTTGAAAATACACTGCATGATGCTATCGCAGCGCTTGATTTTATCACCCATGAAAGATAAATTGCATATGTCATAAAAGACAACGCTTTTAAGAAATCATGGTGTTGTAGCATCACAATCCCCATGAATAAAAAATCACGTCTCATGAAAAAATCAAGAACATTTTTGGGTTCTTTCGTGTGTTTCGTGGTCAAAAACTATTTTCAAGATAATAACAGAAGGATACCCATGTCGCATCACAATAAAACCGCAGATGCTGTAGACATCAGAGTATGCAAGGGCGATATCGATTACGAAGGAATTGTACGTCATATCAACGATGGTGTCGTCATCATCCGGGAAGACACCATCGTCTTTGCCAACAATGCATTTTATGAAATATCTCAGAGAAAGCCTGAACAGGTCATCTCAACAGCTTTTTCAAACTTCATCTCCGCCGCCGATCAGGAGAGAGTGACCCGATACTGCACAGAGCAGCTTTTCACCGAAGGCATCTCCGACAGAATCGAATTCGTCATGCCGAAGGCGCATGGCGAAGCCATTATCATGATGAAGGTCAGTGTCGTAGAATGCGGAGGAATCCCGGCAATACTCGGCGCTTTGACGGATATCACCGAACGGCGCAAAACGCGGGATGAACTGCAAAAAATGAAGGCGCGGCTTGAAAGCATTCTTCATTCCATGAATGAAGTCGTCGTTTCGATGTCTCCCGACGGTTGTCAGATACTTGCCATAAATCCTGCAGCAGAAGCACTTTATGGGGTTCCCGTCAGAAATTTCATCAGCAGGCAGAGTCATATCCTGAGTTTTGTTCACCCGGACGATCTTGGAAATGTCAGACAATTTTACGATAATCTTTCTGAAGCAGAATTCGACAGCATGCAGTACCGGATCATCGGCAGCAACAAGAAACCCCGGTGGGTATTGGATGAAGGCCATGTCGTCTATTCATCTTTTGGAAAGATACGAAGGATTGACCACGTCATCCGGGACATCACTGAAGAGAAGAAAGCAATAGATGCTCTCCGTCAGAGTGAAGCGAAATACAAGAATTTCTTCGAATCCACAAGTGATATGGCTTTTACACTGACTGCCGAGGGAGACTTCATCGATATCAACGATGCCGGGTTGAAGCTTCTGGGTTTCGAGAACAAGGCAGAGGCGCTTGCCAGCAATGTTAAGGATTTTTATGTGGACATCCTGGAGCGGACCGGTCTTCTTGAAGAAATCTATGGGAAAGGCCTTGTCGAAGCCAAGCACGTCAAGTTCAGGAACAAGGCGGGAGATGTCATCGAGGTCGCCATCACATCCCGTGCAAGGATGGATGATTCCGGTAATTTTATCTGCCATGAAGGTATCGTACACAATATCAGCAAGGCCCTCGAAGACCAGAGAAACCGGGTCGTCCGCAACACGGCAGGCAGCATGTGCCACTATCTCAACACACATCTGATGACACTTAGCGGATCGAAGGATGATCTGAGTCAAGACATTAAAGAACTGAATGCACTCGTAGAAAAACTCGCCAGTGGGGAAAGCTCCCCTGAAATCCTGAAACTGATGCAATCACTGGTGGAAGATATTCTTTTTTTTAATGAAGGCATCGGCAAAGCATACGAAAAGATCTCGGAAGTAACGACAGCGTTCAACAAGGCGTTTCTTTATAAGGAAGAATCCTATTCCACCAAAACGATTCTGGATATCTTCAAAGCATATGGTTACGAAGAAAACGATCTGAACTGATCACGGCACAGCCCCTTTTATCTTATCCTGTCATCGGCTGTGAACAGCGTTTTCCTTAGCATCTCTCTCTGGCCGGAGAGGAGATTGGCTTGGGAGCGGGGCTTTAAGGCACGTATTTCCCCTATTCGAGGGGCGGAGAGATCAAAAAATGCGCGGATTGTGACCACTCCCAGTTTATCAACACAAAACTAAGATTGAAAAGGAGAAAAGATGATATCTTTAATCGTAATTCTGGCGATTGGGCTTGTAGCGGCTTTCTGGATCACTGGCATATACAACGGTCTGGTTCGTGGAAGAAATGAGGTCAAGAGCGCCTGGAGTTCGATCGATGTGCAGCTAAAGCGCCGATATGACCTGATTCCCAATCTGATTGAAACAGTCAAGGGCTATGCCGGCCATGAACGGCAGACGCTGGAATCCGTTATCCATGCCAGACAGCAGGCCATCGATTTTACCGGCAGCGTCGAAGATAAAGCAAAAATTGAAAATGCACTGACATCGAGCCTGCGCTCTCTCTTCGCTCTGGCCGAAGCCTACCCGCAGCTCAAGGCCAACGAGAACTTTCTTTCCCTTCAGGAAGAACTGGCTTCCACTGAGAACAAGATCGGCTTTGCACGCCAGTACTATAACGACGCCGCCATGCGGTATAAAAATCGGGTTGAAGTTTTCCCGAGCAACATCATCGCCAACATGTTCGCCTTCCAACCCGAAGCTTTTTTTCAGGTGGATGCGGCAGAAGAAAAGGTTGCTCCAAAGGTGAAGTTTTAGATTATAGACGTTTACTACAGCATTACCCCAGGTAGGCGGCAAGCACTCGTTCGTCCTTTTGCAGGTCGGAAGGTGCTCCTTCAGCGGCGATACGGCCACGATCCATCACATAGGCGTAGTCCGCCACTTCAAGTGCGCTTTTAGCGAACTGCTCCACCAGCAGCAGGGTGATCCCTGCCGTTTTCAGGCGGCGAATGGTGTGAAAGACTTCCTGGATGATGACCGGCGCCAGCCCCATGGACGGTTCATCCAGCAGCATGACCTTGGGATTGGCCATCAGCGCCCGACCGATGGCAAGCATCTGCTGCTCGCCGCCGGACAATGTGCCGGCAGCCTGAAGCCGTCTTTCCTTTAGAAGGGGGAAAAGATCGTAAACCCTATCAAGATCCCCACCGGCTTTGGCACGGAAGCCGAAAAAAAGCGGCAGGCGACTATAGGCCCCAAGCAGCAGATTGTCTTCGGTTGACAGCGGGCCGAAAACCTTTCGGCCTTCTGGTGCATGCGCCAGACCCATCCGGGCAATCCGGGAAGCATCCATACCCTGCACCGGCTTTCCGTCCAACAGAACGCGGCCTTTTTCCGGCTTCAGCATCCCCGAGAAAGCGCGCATGGATGTGGTTTTACCGGCGCCGTTGGCGCCGATCAGGGCAACTGTCTTGCCCTGCGCCACTGTCAAGGAAACGCCTGTCAGCACTTTGCTGGTGCCATAGCCTGCATGAAGATTTTCAACGACTAACATCAGGTATCTCCGGCGGTATGCCAAAAAAATAGTTTATAATCAGCCATGACCGTTTATTTTCATGGTAACGCGATATGGAATACAATTTCAGATCGTGATTACTCATCGGGCAGGGGCGACAACCTCATCGGCGGTTCCCAGATAAGCCTCTATCACCTTCGGATCACGCTTCACTTCTTCAGCAGAGCCTTCCGCTATCACCCTGCCGCCATCCAGCACCGTTACTACATTGCATACTTCGGTTACCACATCCATATGATGTTCGATAAGAATGATGGTGATCCCCCGTTCATGAATACGCCAGATGATTTCCACGAGTTTGTTCACATCGGGAAGTGCCAGACCGGCGGCGGGTTCGTCCAGAATCAGCAATTCAGGTTTACGAGCCAGGGCCCGGGCGATTTCCAGAAACCGCTGATCTCCATAGGTTAAATCTTTGGCGCTGACACGCGCCAGGTGCTTGAGCTTGACTAGTTCCAGCAAGGCCAGCGCATCTGCCTGGGCGCGCCTTTCCTCCCCTCTGGCCAGCCCTGTCAGGACCAGCGGTAAGGGCGTGCGATAAACGCCTTTCAGAGCGACCATGACGTTATCGAGGGCGGTGAGTTCGCTGAAGAGCTGAAGGTTCTGGAATGTTCGCGAAACACCAGTGCGCGCCACGTGAAACATTCCCCTGGGCAGGGCCCTGCCGTGCAGCAGCATATCACCAGCCGATGGTGCGTACAGTCCGGAGATGACATTTACTGCCGTACTCTTACCGGAACCGTTAGGGCCGATCAATCCATGAATTTGACCGGAATGAACCGTGATGGAAATGCCGTCTACGGCTTTGACGCCGCCAAAATGCCGCTTCAAGTCATTGAGCTGCAACAGCGGCGCGCCATCTGTGGGCTTGGCTGGTAAAACCGCATTCAGATCTGCCGCTGGGGGCAGTGCTGGTGGATCGATGCGGAACAGTTGGGTGAGAAAACGGGCTGCAAACCCCATCAGGCCTTCTGGGAGTCCAACGACCACAGAGAAAAGCATCAAGGCAAAAATAGCCTTGCGCCAGTCCTCTGTATTTTTCACAAACATCCCCCCCACCACAAGCAGTCCCATGGCCAGAATCGGTGCAATGGCCTGAAACGGCCGCGTGGATTTTTTCGTCAGGCCCCGGATTCCCGCCATTATGGCCGCCAGCAAACCGAGTGCAGAAATGATTTGAAACAGAAACCGGTTGGACAGCAGATTGGGCAAGAGAGCAACGATCGATGCACCCAGAAAAGCCCCCCATAAACTTTTTCGACCTCCCAGCACCACGCCCAGCAGAAGAATGACCATCAGGTCGTAAACAAAGCTTTGCGGTTGCAGATACTGGAAATTGAAAGCATAGAGCCCGCCGGCCAGACCGCCAAGCGCCGAGCCCATGGCAAAACCGGCCACTTTGTGACGATAGGTCCCAACACCCATGGCATCGGTTGCGATCGGGCTGTCGCGTAAGGCTTCAAAAGCCCGTCCCCACTGCGAAGAGAGCATATTACGCATTGCTATCCAGACCAGGGCCAGAAGAATCAGGCACAACCAGTAAAACCCTTGGGCATTGAAAGCGTGAGAGAAAAACAAGGGGCGGATGATACTCAACCCTTGTGCTCCACCAGTCAGACTTTCCCATTCGTTCAGAACGGTGGTACTCAAGGCTGAAAAGCTCAACGTTGCCAGGGCAAACTGGGGGCCTTCCAGTCGAAGCGCCGGGAAGGCCAGGATGCCACCCAGGATCAGCCCGGTCAACATGCTGACAAAGAGAGCGCTGAGCATGCCGAATCCCAGCAGCGAAACGCATAAACCGGACGCATAGGCGCCAAGCCCCAGAAACGCGGCATGGGCAAGATTCACCTGACCCAGGTACCCCACGGTTACATCCAGACCGATCAGAAGAATTCCGTAAATCGCCAGCAGGGTCAACAAGCCGAGTGCATAGGAATTGCTGACCATCAGAGGAATGGCCGCAAGCAGTGCAAATAACGTAATTTCCGCACCACGAATAAATAACAGTCGTTTTAACATGATCCGCCGGATATGAAATTAAATGATTTCAAGGAAAGCCGTCAAACCTTGCGAATAGTGGCCTTGCCGAATACCCCGTTGGGACGGACGGCCAGAGCGAGGATGAGCAGAATCAGTCCCGGAGCTTCCCGCCAGCCGCTGCCCAGATAAAAGCTGGTCAAACTTTCCAGAGCTCCCAGGAAAATTCCGATCACCACCACCCCAAAACCCGAATCAAGACCCGCCACAACCGCCACTGAAAATGCCTTCAGAATCAAAGCGGATGCCATGGTAGGGCCAACTGTGGTTATCGGTGAGACAAGAATTCCCGCCATCGCCGCCACCAGACCGGACAAGCCATATGAGAGCATAACCGTACGGGTGGCTGAAATTCCCATCAATTCTGCGGCATCGCGATCCGCTGAAACCGCTTCAAAAGCCTTTCCCAGCAGTGTTTTGCGCTTGAACAGCTCAATCAAGCCCATCAGAGCGAATACGCCGATGGCGACGGAAATCTCCAGCGGCGTAACATTGACGCCGAAAAATTGAAGCGCGTCGGCTGAAATGGGCGTGGGAAACGGACGATCATCACGGCCCCAGATGTTTTCGGCTGCGGAAAATCCCAGCAGACCGATGATGATGGTCAGAAGGATCCAGCCCTCGCTTTTTTGTTCCAGCGCCAGCCGCACACCTGCTCGTTCGACGGCCAGCCCGAGGAATACACCGAAAAGTAGACCACCGGGCACCATCAACCAGTAGGGTACGCCCCAATCCAGTAATGTCAGGCTGAAGAAAGCAGAAAGCATCACTAACTCTCCCTGACCGAAATTGATGCTTTTACTGGTTGAAAAAGTCAGTTGAAAGCCATAAGCGATCAGCGCGTAAACCAGCCCCATCAGGGCGCCGCTGACAGCCATCTGTGAAATGATGAGAGATTCCATAATTAAAGTAATCAGGTATCAGGATACAGGGGGCAGGTATCAGGATACCTGCCCCCTGTAATCCTGCCCCCTTATTTTATAGCGTTTTTGATGAGGCGCTGACGATCGGAGTCATTGCCGAAAACAACTCGACCATCCTGGACCATTCCCATCACGACCTGCTCGCGACGGAAGGCTTCATGCGTCTGTTCATTGGCCGGATCCCATTTGCTGAAGGGTTTTTTCCATGTGGTGATCACACCTTCCACGGGGTCGCGTAAATCTTCGAGCGCTTCCTTGATTTTTCGGGTATCACGGCTTTGGGCCTGTTTGACGGCGGCTGCAAAAATATAAACCGCATCATATCCCTGTGCGGCGGAAACCGGCGAAGCAATTCGGGGAACGCTGTATGTCTTGTGATAACTTTCGATGAAACTCTTGGCCTTGGGGGTAATGGGCTCTTCGATAAAGGTCTGCGGCATCAGCGTGCCGTTGCCGTTTTTGCCGGCGTTATCGATGAAATTGGACATGGACAGCGGCCAGCCGCCGATCAGTGGGGTTTTCATCTCCATTTTCGCCATGCCGTTGGCAAACGCCGCCAGCTCCGGGCCGATGCCCCAGATCAGGACTGCCTGGGCGCCGGCGGATTTGGCTTTCAGCAACTGGGCTGTCATGTCTTTGTCGCCGATGTTGAATTTTTCAGAGGCCACCACTTCCAGCTTGTTTCCCTGTTTCTTGATCTGCTCCAGCATATCGTCCCGGCCGGACACGCCGTAGTTGGTGGAATCGTACATAATCGCCACCTTGGTGAGATTTCGCTTGATCGCCTCTTCCACCACCATTTCAGACTGGATGCCGTCATGGGCGGCAAATCGGAAAATCGACAGATCCGGCACACCGGCCTTGCTCCACTGGGTCATGGAGGCGGAGCCCGCAGCGGGGGTGATAATTTTTGTAACGCCTTTTTCCTGGAAATGTTTGTCTCCGGCAAGCACCACGCCGGTATTCACCGATCCAATCACTCCGGAAAGATCGTTCATGGAAGCCAGTTCCTGAGCAATCAGCGCGCCCCGGTCATTCTTGGCTTCATCATCGCGCTCGATCACTTCAAACTGCATTTTCTTGTCTGCCACACTGATTCCGCCAGCAGCATTGATTTCCGCAATGGCGAGTTTGGCGCCATCCCGCATGGAAGCCCCCATCGGCGCAGATCCTCCTGTAAAGGGTCCGGTAATGGCGATTTTGATGGTATCTGCAGCAGATACCGAGGTAGCCAGCATTCCCAGAAATAACAGCCCAATCAACGTCTTTTTCATCGATTCGCTCCTTTTCAATTAATGAAGTTAGGCAAAGCAACCTCAAAACATCTTTTTGTGACCACACAAAGGATACTCAGATCGAACAGAACAATATACGGTCAGACTCCCTGGCCTAGATATGTGCGAATGATCGCAGGGTCGGAACGCAGTTTGTCTGCAGGCCCTTCTATGACAATTTTTCCATTCTCAATCACGTATCCAAAGGAAGACACGTTCAGCGCCTGTCGGGCATTCTGTTCGACCAGCAGGATCGTCAGACCGCTGTTTCGCAATTCAGTGACAATTTCAAAAACCGTACGCACCAGCAAGGGGGCCAGCCCAAGCGATGGTTCATCGAGCAGCAGCAGTTTGGGGCGGGCCATCAGGCCGCGGGCAATAGCCAGCATCTGCTGTTCACCCCCGGAAAGTGTACCTGCTGCTGCATTGCGTCGTTCGCGCAAGATCGGAAAACGTACCTCCATGCGTTCAAGATCGGCAGCGACTTCTGTTCGCGGACGCCGATAAGCGCCGAGTTCCAGATTTTCCCTGACGCTCATACCGGCCAGAACCAATCGTCCTTCCGGAACCTGAACCAGACCGGCTGCCACACGTCGATGAACGCTCCAGCGACTGATATCCTGCCCCTCCAGCAGAATCCGGCCGCAGCGTTGCGGCGCAACACCGCTCAGGGCATTGAGAGTTGAGGATTTGCCCGCACCGTTGGGGCCGATGAGTGTGGCAACAGTTCCAGCCTGAACCGTGAAGGAAACACTGCGAACAGCCTCGATAGGGCCATAGGCGACGGTCAAATCCGTGACTTCAAGCATCTTGATCGCTCTTTCCCAGGTAGGCTTCGATCACTTCCGGATGTCTGCCCACTTCGGCAGGCGTGCCGGTCGTGATCACACTGCCGAAGTTCAATACCGTGATCTGTGAACACAATTCCATCACAAACGCCATGTTATGCTCGATCAGGAGGATCGTCATTCCTTCCTGCGACAGCGTATGGATGAGTTCGGCCACGCTCAGCATTTCCTGCCGGCGCATCCCAGCGACCGGTTCATCGAGCAGCAGCAATCGGGGACAGGATGCCAGCGCCCGAGCGATTTCAAGGCGCCGACGTTCACCGTAGGACAGGTGCTGAGCGGAAAAATCGGCGCGATCCGCCAGCCCCACACGCACCAGGATATCCAGCGACTGCTGTTTATAAACTGCTTCCTGCCGTATAGCGCCGGGCAGGCATAAAAGCCGGGGGAGAAGCGGTCTTTCAGCTATCAGATGCTGACCGGCAATGACATTTTCAAGGCAGGTCAGGGCAGGAAACAGGCGAATATTTTGAAATGTTCTGGCAATCCCCAAGGACGCGATCTTGTGGGCGGGAAACGTATCGATCCGCCGGTCATCGAATCTCAGGGTTCCAGATGTTGCCGGTGTAATACCGCTTAAGATGTTGATGAGAGTGGTTTTTCCGGCGCCGTTTGGACCAATCAGACCATGTACGCTTCCGCTTTCAACACCGAAAGAGACACCTGCCAGGGCACACAGTCCGCCGAAATGCTGGGTAATCTGGGTGATCTCCAGCAGCATCGGCTAATTATCTCCTATGCCTGCGCCAGCCAAAACACTGACAGCAACCTTTCTGCGGCGTTGAAACAGGGAGATCAGCCCATTGGGTAAAAACAATATGACGATCAGCAATATCAAACCATTCACAAACATGCGGATGGGGCCGGCAGTGACCCCGATGCCGCGTAATATTTCGGGCAGGGCGGTCAGCAGCGCTGCACCGAACACCGGGCCGTACCATACCCGGCTTCCGCCCACGATACAATAGATCAGCAGGTTGACGGCAGCCGAAAATCCAAATTCACCCGGGGTGATGATATAATTGAGATGGGCGTACATGGCGCCTGCCAGTCCGGCGATAAATGCACCGATCGTAAATGCCAGGGTTTTGTAATATATTGTATTGATACCCATCGCAGAGGCTGCGGTTTCATCTTCACGGATGCTTTCAAAACTCCACCCGGCACGAGAATAGCGCAGCCTGGAAAGGAAATACCCGACAACGGCGATCACCAGATAAATAAACCAGGTTTTGGTGTAGGCCGGCATGCCCAGGAGTCCTTCGGCGCCACCGGTGATCTTCAGATTGATGGCGGCAATCCGCACCACCTCGCCGAAGCTGAGTGTCGCCATGGCCAGGAATACACCCCGCAACCGCAGCACCGGCATGCCGAGAAGGAATCCCACAATGGCAGCCATCAGCGCGCCTGCAAGGAGTGACAACAGATAAGGAACGCCGAACTGGGTCGTTAAAATACCCGCCGTATAGCCCCCGATTCCGGCAAATGCCGCATTGCCAAGAGAAAGCTGACCAGCAGAAAGCGTTACATAAAGGCTTAACGCCAGCAGGACATTGATCCCGATGAAATTGATCAGACTGCCGTAAACAGCAAAGAAATATGTCAGATGGACCATATCGGGCTAAGCCTCCCGCATCCGGCTCCGGCCCAGAATCCCGGATGGCCGCAGCAGCAGGATGGCGAACAGCACGGCGAATGCTACGGCGTCCCGCAGGTTGGAGGTGCCGGTAATGGCCACTGTGAGTACTTCACTCAGTCCGAATGCCAATCCGCCGGCAATGGCGCCAGGAATGCTTCCCATGCCGCCCAGAACGATGACAGCCAGCCCCTTGAGTTCGATGGAACGACCCATGTCCGGAGACATCGCGTCGAAGTACAGGCCGAAGAGAATGCCTGCAGCCCCGCCGAGGGCCGAGGAGATAAAAAAAGTGAAAGCGATGATCCTGTCTACATGAATGCCAAGAAGGCGCGCCATCCGTTCATTTTCGGCCACGGCGCGGATGGCCTTGCCTGTGCGGCTGTGCTTCAGAAACTGGGTGAGCCCAACCATGAGCAGAAAGGCCACGAGCACGATTTCCACCTGAAGTGAGGTGACGGTGATCCCGGCAAATCTCCAGATGGTTGGGGTGACGGTATTTGCCGGAAATCGCACAGTGTGTGCGCCGAATACGCCCAGCGCCACACTTTCGAACATGATGGCCATGGCAATGCTGGAAATGAGACCTGAAAAATAGGTGTCTGCACGGTGGCGCAGCGGAGCGAATGCCACCCGGTCGAGCAACAGGCCGAGCAGCCCGGCGATCAACACGGCGATGGGAAACGCCTGAAAAATCGTAAGGCCGGCGGTTTCCACCAGCCACAGCGCTGTTAGCCCCCCCAGGGTGAACACGGCGGGATGTGCCAGATTCAAGATATCCAGTACGCCGAAAACAAGCGTATAGCCCACGGCGAACAGGCCGTATACGCTTCCGATGAACAGCCCGTTAACCAGTTGTTGCAGAAAAAGATTCATATCGGGTGCGGTTATTCGCCGAATATCGCAAATTTGCCATCTTTGACGATCTGAACCACAGGGATGTAATCCGCATCACGGCCATCAGTAAAGGAAAAATTTCCCAAAACCGTGTTCATCCCTTTAATTTGGGCAAGCGCATCTCGAATGGCCTTATGGTTATCCGGAGAAGGCGCTTTGCTGAGGGCTTGGTATGCAATATAAACACCGGCATAGGCCTGGGCTGCAAACTGATCCGGTAGGCTCCCGTATTTGTTGTTGTAGGCTTCTACAAACTTGCGATTGAGCGAACTCGAAGAACTTGTATTCCAAGCAGCCCCCACTATCACGCCTTCGGCGGCATCACCGGCATTTTTCATGAGACCCGGCGAATTGAATCCGTTGCCGCCGATGATTGGGACCGATTTGGGAATGTCCAGTTTACGCGCCTGGCTGACGATTCCAGACGCTTCCTCCACCAGCGCCGAAACGACGATGGCATCTGGATTCTGAGATTTGATCTGGGTCAGTTGAGGGGAAAAATCGCGATCTCCCTTTGCAAAGGTCTGCTCATTAATAATGGTGATGCCGGCGCCTTGCAGGGCGATCTTAAACGCCTCGTATCCGGCCTTGGTGAATGCATCGTCATTGCCGTACAGCACCGCGACTTTGCTGATTTTAAGCTTCTCTTTTGCGACTTTGACGGTGTTGGGAATCACCACCATTTCTGTTAGCGAGTTGCGAAAAATAAAATCTCCGATTTCCGTAATACCTTTGGCAGTGTTGCTGATGCCGAGTACCGGAACGCCTGCCTGCTGGGCGATACGATTGCTTACCTGGGCGGTGTTGCTGAGCGTCGGGCCGATGATCAGCGAGACTTTATCGGCATTGATGAATTTATTGAACACATTGACGCCTTGCTGGGGGGTGCTGGCATCGTCATCAAAAATCGGTATCAGCTTGAGTCCGTCTGCACCGGCTGCGGCGTTGATTTCATCCACTGCAAGCTGAACGCCGTTCTTCTGGGTGGATCCATATCCGGCGGCTGCGCCGGTCATGCTGAACGCCAGGCCGATTTTGGCTTCTTTGCCGGCTGCTGCCGCAAATTCGGTTGAGACAGTGAGCAGAAGTGTCAGGCTCATCAGAACGGCAATTCCCATCCACATCATTTGTTTGTTTTTTTGCATACCATGCTCCTTGTGCATACGCTACTTGAATAAATGGTTACAAGCTGCAGTTATCGAGAAATCCGAATAGCCCACATGCCCGGAGCGGGCACATCGGTTATGCTTATCACTGCATCCAAATGGATGTCAATATGAATATGAATTGTGTTCAATAAAAAATGTATGATAATTTTATTTGCCGATCTGCCAGGAAACCAGGTAGCTGCGGGCATTGTTGAAAGCGGAGCCAGAAATATCCACGACGGAATATACGATTTCGGCAATGCCGTCGTTGTTCAGATCTCCGATGACCATATCGCTGATCTGGCCGGATACCTCCGTGGTTCGCCATTTTGAGGCAAAAGCCAGATCTTCCCACTGAAGGCATTCAATATGCCCGCTCTTGAAAATGCGCAGATTGGGCAGCAGATTCTTCGCGTAGTCCTTGTTGTTGAGCAGAATCACTTCATTTTTGCCATCGTTGTCGATATCGAAAATAATGATGCGCTGCGGCAGATAGTAACGCTTGTTTCGCAGTTCGCCGGCTGTCTTGCTGTCGTTTACATCCGGCGGATACGGCATATACCCCCCGCCGCCGGTAAACCGTTCCGAGCTGCTCCATTCCATCTCTCCGGCCGGATCGAAAACGCGAAGTCGAAGATCGGATGTTAAGGCGACGGTCTTTTGCATGCCGTCGTTCAGCGCATTTCCAGACGAAAAGGCATACAAAGACAATCCCCTGGGGGAATCCGACAAAGACGATTCGGTGTAAGTACCGTTCACCCATGCCAGTTGGTAAATGCCTCTTGAAAAAAGACTCATCATGTCTCGCTGTTGCCCGGTCAAAACCGGTTTTTTCCCAGGCGTGACGATCACTTTGAAATACCAGTTGGCATCCTGAACGATTTTGACAAGCTTCGATCCATCCCACTCCAGCACAAAAGATTTCAACAGGGTTTTGTCATGGTATAAATTGGTGACAAAAATCTCGGCCCGCCCGTTTTCGTTGATATCTGCCACATCGACACGAATGGGCGTGTGATCCATCTCACAAACGACTTCATCGATCAGTTCGAGTTTTCCGTCGACATACCGGTGTAACAATACGGAAGTATCGTTAATCGTAACCAGCTCTTTTTGCTTGTTGCCAAGAACATCTCCAATGGCTATACTCTTGATTTCAGAGCGGAATTTGGTGCTTTTCCAGACAGCGGCTTCGGTTGTTCCGTCTGAGGCCATCATCCGGATCGGGGTTGAACCAGAGGCGATGTCTCCCGTCCACAAGGTGTCGGGGTGCCGGTGGCTGTCATCCACAGCCGCCGGCTGCTGCGTGGGTTGTGCAACAGGCTGGGCCGAAACAGATGTCTTCGCACCTAACGTCTTCAATATTTCGGCTGCATATAATTTGACATGCTGCAAGGCATCCCCCTGGTTTTTCCCTGTCTGGTTGAAGACTACCAGGGAGGCGCCATCGGAAATTCGAACAAGTCTGGCATCCGTGTGTACGCTTTCACTATTGACCGTAACGGTTCCGTAGGATACGTAGTCGGCTTGCAGTTTCGCAGCAGTGGACAATGCCGTTGCTTCAGCAACATGTTTAGAGGAATATGCGCCGGCCGGGCTGAGGATTTCGATGGATTCGTCCGAAGACAGACGGGATGTCAGCATCTGAGAAATGCCTTTTTGAAGAAAAGACAGATCACTGCCGGATTGAATATCAAATGGCAGCATCAGAATGCGGGATGCAGCGGATGCACTCCCGTAAGACATCAGAGATAACAAAAAGATCAAAAAAGTACCGATAAATAATTTAATGAACCGCAAGTTTATTCTACTCCCCTGTTATGATCGAAATACATCTGGCTTTTTATTAAGGCCGCCAATGCGCTGTTTCAGGTGGTCAGCCAATCGTCTGAACAGTGTGAATGTTCAGACGAAAAAAAACTATTAGATACTTATGTCCGTCCACTTTATATAAAAAAAATAAATTGATAAAGAATTTTGTTTTTAGAGCAGGCGTCAGCAATTGGGTGGGGGTTTACAAGAGCTGATTATGACCGCTGGTCAGTATACCTTCTTTATATACAGCCGGAAAACAATTTAAAATCAATTTGAAATTTAAACGAATCTCCTGTATAGGAAACGGAAATAAAAAAAAGAGACATTTTTCTCTGAACTCCAAAAGGAGCCAATATCCGGCGTGTTTTTAACATAAACACATCCTGTAGCAGGTGCGCTCTTATCGTCCACTCTATGTTGTATTTGCGTTGAAGTTTTAATGAAATTTGAGGATGTCCTGATAAAATATATTGATAAAGTTTTACGAATTTACTTGATTTAAAGCTTATTATCTGTAATAGAAAAAACACGAAAAAGATATTAGGATTCTGAAAGGAGGTGGTATTTTAAGTTATTATCTTGATTTAACTGATTATTAGGTTGGTTATCTATTTAATTGAAATTATTTGAGGAGGGACTCAGAATGAAGAAATTATCCGTATTGTTGGTCGCGGCCATTATGGTGCTTGCCCTTACCATGCCGGCTGCTGCATTTGAAAATGAATTTGGTGGATATTGGAGAACCAGATTTTATACAGACATGGGCTTTAGCGGAACAGAGAATTCAAAATATAATACCCGAGATATTAATGTTACCGATACCCGAACGCGACTTTTTTACACTGCTAAATTCAGTGATAACCTGAAGTTCGTCAACAAGTTTGAAGTTAATGCCAACTGGGGTGGCAACAAATCTTATGGACAGTTGGGCGCCGACGCAACTTCTGACACCAACTATTTCAGAGTAAAGAATTCATATGTTGATTTCAAGTTAGCACAACAGCGATTCACTGTTGGTGTTCAGGATTTTCTGTTGGGCAGAGGCTACATCTTTAACGATGATGCCGCCGGTATCAAAGCCATGTTCAAAGTCAATGATTCTATTTATCTGCCGTTGATATACATGAAAATGTACGAAGGCGGAGCCGGATATGATAGTAAAAGCAACTCTAACTCCAATTACGATATGGCTGCATGGGTCTTTTACCCCAGCCTTTTTCTGAACAAAGACAATGTCTTTAAACCCCATATATCATATATTGTCTCCGAAGATGGATCACAAGCAAAGGCAAAGAATAATCTTGTTGTTTATGATTATCCCAACGGCAGTTCTGTTCCGGCAAGAGATGTTTCCGTGTGGTCAGCCGGTTTGGAATATGATGGTAAATTTGATATTTATGATTTCGGCGCTACCGGTATATTTCAGTTTGGTAATATTAAGCTTCTTACCGGTGATGATTCGAACGCCTCTGGTTACTTATTTGACCTTTTTGGCGGTGTCAATCTGGGACCATCCAATATTCATGCCAAGGGTATCTATGCTAGTGGTAAAAAATATGATAACACTTCAAATGACATGAAGCAGTTCTTTACCATTGGCCCAACAACTGATTGGGGAACCAGTTACTATTGGGCGGAAATTATGGGTGCTGGCATAATTGATAATCAGGTTCCGTCCGGTGCACCCGGCGACAAAATCAGCAACGTGTGGATCGGCAATTTGGGTGCCAGCTACAAGCTGATTCAGGATCTGAAGTTGTCTGCGGATTTGTGGTATGCCATTCGTGCCGAGGATGTTAAGATTGCAACAGCTCCCGGTGCATCTCAGGCACACAGCGCCAGTTTGGGAACGGAACTTGACTTGGTTGCCACTTATACCATCGTGGATAACCTGAAACTCGATCTGATCGGCGCTTATCTGTGGGCCGGCGACGCCATTACCAAGTCTGTTGATCCGTACGGAAGCACCAATCCGATTGAATTGGCTGCGCAGCTTTCTCTTGCTTTCTAATTCAAGCCGTTACTGGTGTTGATGTAAAGCTAAAAAAAGGCCTGTCAGGAAAATCCTGACAGGCCTTTTTTTGTTTCATTATATCAAACACATTTAAAAATGGCCGAAGCGTATGAGTTTATATTTTGGTTACCGCAAAGGGGAGGAAGAAACTAAATCAAAACTGATTTTCTCTTTGCGTCCTTTGCGCCTTTGCGGTGAAAAAGAATTATAAACTGCCTGATCCGGCCAAAGCGATGAGTACCAAATTACCGTTGAGAATGGATCAACCTTCCATACCGAAATGTCTGCGAAACTGAATCATCTCAGAATTTCCCGGCAGATACAACATCGCCCGATTCAAAACCCGTTCCGCCATCGCCCTGTCTCCCATTTTTTCCCATACACGGGCTTCGACAATATACGCTTCCGGAAATGCAGGAAAATTTCTCTGTAGAATTGACGCAACCGGAAATATTTCAGCGATTCGATCGGAATCCGTAAGATAATTCATCAATTGAATCCCCGCCTGATACAGATACATGGAGTTGAAATCGGCCAGTGTCTTTCGAAGGTATTTTTCCATAGCTTCAAAATCGCTTCGCTGATATGCCTGCTGAGCCCGCTTGTAATCGGCGTCTCCATCCTTCTTGAGACTGGCCAGCTCACCATCAAGCTTTTCCATGGGTATCCCGGGGAACACCTGTTGAAGGGCTCGATGGCCGTCAGCAGGCATCTTTTCCAGGAGCATCCGAAAGAGGTTCTCGCGGCTTGAGTTTAAAGAATCGACGGGAATGCGGTGTTCCAGCCATACGTTGTCATCGGTATTGATCCGTGTGATACCGGACAGGTATTGGTCGATCTGTGCTTCAGCGCCCATGAAAAAAACAACCAGATTATAGGGTGTCAACACATCCAGCATTTTGAGGTCTGCATAGACTTTTGGATCGTGAAAGCGGTTTTCCAGAGATTTCCAGTCGGCCTGAAGCGGATCTCTGGAAGCGATGATCACCGATTCACCGCAAAAAGAAAAGACAGCCATGTGGGGAAAAGCCTGATGAATGCTATTCAGAACCGCATTGTACGATTCAGGAGACATGCCCACCAAGGGTATCCACTGGCAGAAAATGCCACCGGTATTGAGATGATCAGCCATGGTGCGATAATAATCATAGGTGTACAAGTTTGCGGCCCCGGCCACAAAAGGATGAATCGGGTCAGAGGTAATGACATCATAGAGAATATCGCCGTAAGTGATGTGACTGCGGCCATCCACCATGAAAAGACGGGTTTTGGGATTTGACAACGGTGAATTGTTCACGAATTCGAAATACTTGCCGGCATCGATAACGCCGGGCTCAAGCTCAAACACATTCACTTGTTGAACGTCCGGGTACAACAATACCGTTCCCGACGTGATGCCAGCACCGAGGCCGATCACACCGATGGTTTCGGTTTTTTTGGCAAATAGCATGGGCAAATGGCCAAGAAATTTCAGATGCATCCGTCCGTGGATTTCCGTGGAGGCTTCCCAACTGCCGCTTAAATGCAGCGTCAGATTGCCGTCGTTGAATTTATTGGCCACAACGGCCACGCTGTTATTGATTCCTTCCTTAAAGAACAGAAGATTGCCCAAGCTTCGGTTCTCTGGAATCAGTTGGCTGGAAAAGTACTCTTTTTTCATCATTTCAGAATACAGGCCGGCATTTAGAATTGTGTGGTCCATGTCGGGGCTGGCAAACACGAACGTGGCAAAAGCCAAGGAACCTACGCAGCCGGTAATCGCTTTTATGAACCCCGGAGAGCGAACGCCTGCAAAGTAGATGGTCAAAGCCATGGCAATATTCAGTCCACCGGCAGACATCAACGCCAATTTGATACCCACCGCGGGCACCAGCCAGAAGCCGGCCAAAAGGCAGCCGATAACGCCGCCGATTGTGTTATAAAAATAAAGGTGCCCAACGGAGCCCTTGATATGAGAATCATCCCCCATCTCCTTGTTGTAAACGTATGTGAATACGGGAAAACACGCCCCCAGAGCAAGTGTGGTTGGAAGAATCAGGATGGCGGCCATTGCCGCCTGCAGAATCAGGTTTAAGATGGAGAACTCCGTACTCGTGAACCGGACAAACAGCATGCCATACCAGATGGGAAGTTTATTGATAAAAAATAATGTCACCAACGGTGCAAAACCGACGGTTCCTATAAGCACAGCCAGGGTGTGGCGGTGATCAGTGATGCGTTTTACAATGTTCGCCCCTATCATGCTTCCGAGCGCAATCCCAAGAAGGTACGTAGCGAGCATTATGGAAAATGCATGAACAGACGGGCCGATGATTCTAGCAAGCAGTCGAAACCAGATGATTTCATAGCCGAGAGCGCAGACTCCGGACAACAGAAAAACAGCAGCCGGCCATGAAAAAGATCGAAGAAACGGAATACGTTGTGCAGTGGAGGGCTCGGCGGATGGCAGATTCTGCGGCGATTTGCCTTTGGATGGTCGTAACACAGAAACTCTCAGGGGACCTGCATTTCGGATTCGCCAGAGGATGATGCACCCGATGATCAGATCCACGACCCCGGTAGCCACGCATGTCCGGAAAATACCAAGGGCCGGGATTAAAATAAAGCCGGCTGTCAGGGTACCGAAAACCGCACCCAATGTATTGACGCCGTAAAATTTTCCGGCCAGATGCGCATAACGGCTTTTCAGAGTTTTATATGAGGCTCCGACGACCACCGGCAGGGTCATCCCCATCAGCGTGACAGGAATCAGCATGAATCCGAACACGACCAGAAAGCGGAGTAACAAAAATCCGGCACTGTCGTAGCCCAATCGGATGAATAAAACAGAAAACAGCGGTTGGGTAAGGCGGAAGAGTGGAATGGATATAATCGCAAAAAAACCGATGCCCAGTTGTAGCAGTGCGTATGTTTTGAGGGATGTCTGTATCCACTGGCCCAAACGCGACACCAGCAGGGCGCCGAAGCCAAGACCCGCCATAAACGCCGTGACAACGGTGGTGGTGGCGTAAATATCCACCCCGAGCAGGTACGTCAGCTCTTTGGACCAGGCAACCTCCAAAGACAGGCTGGTGGCGCCGGAAAAGAAAAAAGCGATGAGCAGCGCAACTTCAAAAAAACGGTGATTCGGCTCCAGATACGAGGTAGAACGTTTATTGGGCATAATATTATTTCTGACCCGCGCCAAGCTGAATTTTCAGAATTTCATTGACCCGCTGGGGATTAGCCTTTCCTTTGGTTTCACGCATGACCTGGCCGACGAAAAAGCCAAAAACTTTTTCCTTGCCGTTCCGATAATCCAGTACTTCTTTCGGACTCTGTGCAAGTACTTTTAGAACGACTTTCTCGATTTCCGATGTGTCTGTGACCTGAACCAGTCCTTTTTCTTGAACGATGATTTCGGGCGGTTTGCCGGTTTCTGCCATTTCATCGAAAACGATTTTGGCGATTTTACCGCTGATGATGTTGCTGTCAATCAACTTCAGGAGAGCAGCAAGGGCTTGGGGAGAAATCGGAGATTGCTGAATGTCTTTGCCTTCGGTGTTCAACAAAGCGAGCAGCGATCCCATGATCCAGTTGGCGGCTTGCTTGGAATTCGAATAATTTTCAAGACATGTCTCGAAATAATCCGCAAGCTCGCGGCTGGTGGTCAATACGCAGGCATCGTAGGCAGGAAGTCCGTAGGCAGCCATAAACCTTTCTTGTTTGGCATCTGGAAGTTCCGGCAGGGTTTGTGTGATCTGCTGAATCCAGTTGTCATCCACAGTTAGCGGCAGCAGATCGGGGTCTGGAAAATAGCGGTAATCATGGGCATCTTCCTTGCTGCGCATGGTTGTGGTCAGCCCCCGGTCCGGATTCCAGAGCAGGGTTTCCTGGAAAATCTCTCCGCCGTCCAGTACGACATCTTTCTGGCGGTTGATTTCATATGCAATGGCTTTCTCCACATGCTTGAAAGAATTGAGGTTTTTCAACTCGGTACGCGTACCAAAAGGTTTTGTTCCGGCAGGCCGTATCGACACATTGGCATCACATCGAAAGCTGCCTTCCTCCATGTTGCCGTCGCAGATATCCAGATATCGAAGGAAGGATCGCAGTTTTCGAAGATAGGCCCCGGCTTCTTCCGCAGACCGCAAATCGGGTTCGCTGACGATTTCTATCAGCGGAACACCGGTTCGATTCAAATCTACCCGGCTGAAGGATTGATCCGGATCATGCAGAAGTTTTCCCGCATCTTCTTCCATATGAATCCGGGTGATGCCGATACGTTTGATGGCGCCGTTCAGCTCTATATCGATGTGCCCATTTAGAGCGATCGGAAGTTCATACTGGGAAATCTGATAACCTTTAGGAAGATCCGGATAAAAATAATTTTTTCGGGCAAAGCGGCTTTCCGGTGCAATGCGGCAATGTGTGGCAATGGCCATTCGAAGCGCATATTCAACCACTTTTTTGTTCAGTACGGGCAATACGCCGGGCATGCCAAGGCAGATCGGGCAGACATGTGTATTGGGTTCTGCTCCGAATGCTGTTGAGCAGCCGCAGAATATTTTGGATTTGGTCTTTAACTGGGCATGAACTTCAAGCCCGATAACTGGTTCAAATTCCATGGCAACAAACGTCCTTTCAGGCACATGACAAACTATAGGCATTCATAAAAATAATTTCGCGGCGTTATCGGTCGGAGATATACTAAAGTATTATCTCCTCAGTGCTGACCTGCAAAATGAATTTTCTGAAAGTCTATCTAAGGGTCAGGGGGCAGGAACAGGTGACTGCATGGCCGCCAGCGCCTCGGCTGAAGAGGGATAGGTTCGGAAAATGCGATCCATGCGGGTTAACTTGAACAGAGACATCACCTGATCGCGAATACCGCACAGACAGATATCCCCTTTGCCGGCCAGCAGTTTCAAAAGGGAGATGATGGCCCCCAGTCCGCTGCTGTCGATAAACTCAACGAAAGATAAATCCAGCAGAATACGGACATTACCCTCCTGTATCCATGCGGTCATCTGTCCCTTGAAATCAGGCGCCGAGGATGCGTCGATAATGTGGTCGCAAGGGGTCAACATCATAATGCCGTCTATGTTCTCGGCTTCTATTTTCATAACTCCTCCAGAAACTGATAGCGTTTTTCTTCAAGGTACCGGCGTCAAACCCCATATCTCCCGGGCATACTCGGAGATGGTTCTGTCGCTGGAAAATTTTCCCATTCGGGCGACATTGAGAATGGATTTGCGATTCCATACGGGAACCTGTAAATAATCCGCATAAGCGGTATCGTGAATCCGTGAATAGGACGAAAAATCAGCCAGGTGAAAGTAATCATCTCCTTTTTCAAGAATATGGTGATAAAACCAGCGAAAAAGTCCCGGTTCATGCGGACAGAACCGATTGTCCCATAAGGCATCCATCACCCGGCGGATATCATTGTGTTCATTATAGTAATTAAGGGAGCGGTAGGTGCCGGATTGTTTCATCACCTGCACCTCTCTGGTTTTCAGTCCGAAAATATAGATATTGTCCGCTCCTACTTCTTCCAACATTTCCACGTTGGCACCATCCAGGGTTCCGATGGTAAGCGCGCCGTTCAATGCAAATTTCATGTTTCCCGTGCCCGAAGCTTCCGTACCGGCAGTCGAAATCTGTTCGCTGATTTCGGCTGCAGGGATGATTCTTTCGGCAAGCGATACCCGGTAGTCCGGAATGAAAACCACTTTCAGCATATTTTTGACCCGACGATCCTTATGAATGGTATCCCCGACATTATGGATCAATTTGATGATCTGCTTGGCCGCCCAATACCCGGGAGCCGCCTTTCCCGCAAAAATATAGGTTTTGGGTATGGAAGGTTCAATACCATCTTCGATGATACGAAAATACTCATGAATGATGTGCATGACATTTAATAGCTGCCGCTTGTATTCATGAATCCTTTTGGCGTGAATGTCGAACAGGGAATCGGGACTGATTTTCAGGCGCGTGGTCTGGTAAATGATTTTACACAGAGTTTCCTTGTTGGTATGTTTGATTTTTCGAAACCGGTCCTGAAATGAAGGGTCGGTTGCAAACGGTTCCAGACCCTGGAGGCGGGTCAAATCTGTCACCCATTTGCTGCCGAGTGTTTCGGTAATCAAATCGGATAGAAGCGGATTGGCTTTCAGAAGCCATCTGCGCTGGGTTATGCCGTTGGTTTTGTTGTTGAACCGCATCGGCCATCTGGCGAAAAAATCAGGTACCAGGGAAGTTTTGATCAGATCGGTATGAAGGACTGATACGCCGTTTACGGAATGAGAGCCGATAATGGCCAGGTGAGCCATGCGCACCTGCTTTTCGGCGCCTTCTTCAATCAAGGACATCCGCCGTAAACGGTCGGTATCGCCAGGCCAGAGAATGGCGATTTCACTTAAAAATCGATGGTTGATTTCACAAATAATCTGAAGATGTCTGGGCAGCACATGTTCCAGCAGGCTGATAGGCCATTTTTCAAGTGCTTCGGCAAGCAGGGTGTGATTGGTATAGGCCAGGGTTTTCTGAGTGATGTTCCAGGCATTGTCCCACTCCAGGTATTGTTCATCCACCAGTATCCGCATAAGTTCGGCAACCGCAAGTGACGGATGGGTGTCGTTCATTTGGATATTGACTTTATCCGGAAAGCTGTCGAAGCCCTGATGGGTTTTGAGATATTTCCGGATGATGTCCCGCAGCGAACAGGCCACCAGAAAATACTCCTGCACCAGCCGAAGTTCTTTTCCCGTATCCACGGTGTCGCTGGGATAAAGAATTTTGGAAATGGTTTCGGATTTGATTTTTTGCTCGACTGCTCTGAAATAGTCGCCGGCATTGAAAATCTGAATATCAAAATCAGAAGAAGGCTTTGCGGCATATAACCTTAAATAGTTGACGGTCTTGGCACCATATCCGATGATAGGAATGTCGTGCGGAACACCGATAATCACCCGCCAGTCCATCCACATGGGGTTGTAATTTCCGGCCAAATCCTGACCATGTTCGATGTGGCCATACAGGGGGATGATGCAGGATTCATCGGCCCGTTCGATTTGAAAAGGACCGGCCTTGGAAAGCCAGTGATCGGGTTTCTCCTTTTGGTATCCGTTGTCTATCTCCTGCCGGAACAATCCATATTCATAATGAATGCCGTACCCGTACCCAGGATAGTCGAGGGTCGCCAGTGAGTCCAGAAAACAGGCTGCCAGCCGGCCCAGACCACCGTTTCCCAGTGCTGCATCGGTTTCCTGCACCCTGACCTCTTCCAGATCGACGCCTATATCCATCAATGCGGTGCGGCAGGCATCGAATATGCCCAAATTGATTAAATTGATCCCCAGAGATCTGCCAATCAGAAATTCCATGGATAAATAATACAGCCGCTTGGCATCCGCCGCCTGATACCTGGCTTCAGTTTCCAGATGCCTTTCCAGAAGCCGGTCTCGTAGAGACAACGTGAGGGCCAGATAGATATCGCGCGTGGTTTTGCTGCCAATATCCTTCCCAAGGGAAAATTTCAGATGTCTGAAAATTGATTCCCGTAGGCTGTTCGGGTCGTTTCCCAGCGGTTCCGGGGCAGTGCAATTCATTTTTTGTGTTCTCCACACGATTAGCAGGTAGCAGGCTACAGGTAATTAGGATAAAAAAAAACAATTGGTTATAAAATGCCAAAATGAAAAAATATTTGATTCTTATCATTTCATAAAGGTGGTTGTCAAAATAATTAGGGCCGGGTTTGAGACTCGGCCCGACCGAGATGGCTGTTTGAACGCAACACGGAATCAAACGTTGCTGGCAGTGGTTGGCGTGATGGCCAGCGTTGAAACAGCCAATTCCGGAAGCACAAGTTAGGCATGTATTTCCTTGACACAACAGGGATTTGCGTCTAAAATTTTCCTTTTAAATATCAATTATCTGACGTTGGAGGACTGAATGGATTACAAGAAAACCCTGAA
>CAJBLH010000136.1 GCA_903953895.1 uncultured Desulfobacteraceae bacterium
ATGTACCATTTTAAAGGAGAACCCACATGGCAGAAGAAGCACTGAAAATGCAAAGCAAGAACAGCCATAGTCTTGACCCGAGGTTTATTAAGAACCTCAAGGGAAAGGATTTCGTCCTGTATAGCGGGCTACTGGATTTGGGACACCAGATTGGAATCCAGAGTCTTCAGATTGAGCCTATCCAGTATCCGACCAAAGATAATGGAAATGAAGCCATCTGCAAGGCAATCGTTACCTCAGTTGATGGGCGTGTCTTTACTGAAATTGGTGATGCCAGTCCCAAAAACGTGAATGTGCAGATTGCAGTGCATGTCCTTCGTATGGCTGCTACCCGGGCCAAGGGCAGAGCGCTTCGGGATTTCACCAATATCGGCATGACCTGTTTGGAAGAACTGGGAAATACGGATGATGTCACCTCTGGTGATACCTCCAATGTCATTCCAATGCAGAAACAAAAGCAGAAAAGGAGTTCCAATGAAAGCGTTAAACCAGAGACGCCGCCGCAAGATCAGAATAGTGATCCGCCGAAGACCCCGGTGGAAAAAACCAAGGACAAGTCACCTTCCGGAGCCACAATCAGTACCGCACAGCGAAACGCGATCATGAGCCTATGCACCCGCAAAAGCATCAGTGAGCAGGAGCTGGAAAAGCAGATCGAAGAGGCATACAAATCCACTCTGGATAATCTGACAACATCCGAAGCATCATCGCTTATCAGAAGCCTTCAACAGGCAGCGTAAACAATTCCCATTTTAACAATTTAACCCTTTTGGGGTGAAGAAACATCTACACCAGTGGTGTTTTCTCACCCCAGCATTTCTATCAAAAGGAAATAAAACCATGCATATTAGCGAGTTAAGAGCAAAGCCGCATATATCAGTATCCGGTATCAACTCCTATGTTAACTGCGGGCTCCAGTATAAATTTCGTAGAATTGACAGGGTTCCGGCTGAAAGTATTTCGGATAATCTGGTATTTGGATCGGTCATTCACAAATGCTTGGCTGATTCCAACCAGGAAAAGATGACCGGAAACCAGCTTGATCTGAAAGAGCTTCAGGACATCTTCGAGGATTACTGGCGTGAAGAAGCTGAGGACAATAAATTCATCAGCTATTCCAACGGAAAGGATTTCAAAAAGCTCCTGTTTGAGGGGAAAAACCTTCTGGAAACCTTTTACCGAGAGCTGCCCAAAGAAGGATTTACAATTCTGTCAATCGAGGAACCGTTTGAATTTACAATCGACGGGATTGATGTACCCATGATCGGAGTGATGGACCTGGTGGAGCAGGATATCGAAGGCACCATCGTTATCACAGAGTACAAGACAGCAGCCAAGGCTTTCAGTATTGACCAGATTGCGAGACTGTTTCAGCTCACTATTTACGATATGGCTGCGAAGAGAAACGGCTTTGGTGACTGTGAAATCGTATTAAAAGTCGATTCCTTGATAAAAACCCAGAAGCCCCGATTTGAATCAGTGTATACAACCCGTACCGATGCTGATGAGAAAAGGGCCATCAAGAAGATCCAGGAGGTTTGGAACGGCATCCAGAATAACGTCTTCATTCCGAATGACGGGAGCTGGCTGTGCGGTAAATGTGAATACCGGACCTACTGCGACAACTGGGCCAACTAAAAGGAGGTCCCCACATGCAATTGAATGCAAATCAACTGGCTGCATCTAAATTTAAAAACGGAATCGCCAGTGTGGTAGCGGTTCCGGGATCAGGGAAGACGCTCACAATGACAAATAGAATCGCATATTTAATCCAGCATCACGGGATTGCACCGGAGAGCATCCTGGGACTGACCTTCACCAGAAACGCAGCTCAGGCAATGCGGGATAAACTGAGGCCCATGTTAAACGATGTAGCCGCCAGGGTAACCTTATCAACCATCCACAGCTTTTGCTATACGGTTTTGAAAGATGCAGGGAAGAGTTTTGAGCTGCTTCACGGAAAAGAACAGATTCGATTTATCCGGATAATTATGAAAAAGCACAAGATCCGGACCCTATCTCCTGGGACCATTTTGCGAGAAATCAGCCTGGCGAAGAACAACATTATAGGTGCTGAGGAATTCCGTGAGATTTATTTGGATGATCCAACAATGGAGACGATCGGAGTGATATATCAGGCTTATGAAGAGGAGAAAACAAAGAGCTACCTGCTGGACTTCAATGACCTGATTATTGAAGTCTGCCGGCTGTTAAAAAATACACCGGAGATCCGGGAGAAGTACCAGCAAACGTTTCGCCACATTCTTGTGGATGAATTCCAGGATACCAATCCTGCACAGGCTGAGATACTAAATCTGCTAGTAGGTAAATCAAAGGACTGCTCGTTTTACGTGACCGGTGATGATTGGCAGTCGATATTCAACTTCATCGGTGCATCAGTTGGAAACTTGCTGAATTTTAAAAAAACATTTCCTGGAAGCGAGCAGTTCATCTTGGATATGAATTACCGCTCGACGCCCCAGATCTTGACCGCCTGTTTCAACTTGATCCAACATAACGTCAGGAAGATTGAGAAATCACTTCTCACCCAGAATCCAGACGGGCAAGCAGTCCTTGTCATAGATGCATCAAACGAAGACGACGAAGCCATTAAGATTGCCCAGGAGATACAGGGGCTGGTATCTGACAAATTCACACACCATGATATAGCGATCCTGTATCGAGCCAATAGCCAGAGCCGAGTTATTGAAGACGTGTTTTCACAAAACGATATCCCGTATCACATCGAAAACGGAATGACCTTCTACCAGAGACGAGAAGTGAAAATCCTGCTGGATTATCTGAGACTCATCCATGACCCAGGTTCTGTTGTAGGCGATGACGCACTGAAAAATGTCATCAATGCTCCAAACAGATACATGGGTAAAAAATTCATGGCAGAGCTGGAAGACTTTGCCATGAATGAAAATCACAACCATTTATATGATGCGTTAAAAAGAAAGCCGGTCGCAGTTCCATATCTTAAGCACAATATCAGGGAGTTTATCAAATTGATAGATTCTCTGATGCATAAGATAAAAAACGCCGAGCCGGCTGAAATGATCATGATGCTGCGGGAAACATTGGATTATGACCGGTGGATATCTGAAGATGATATCCCAAGTCCAGATGATAACCTGATCGCCAATTTAAACGAGTTGCAGATTGCTGCATCGAAGTACAAAGACATTCCGACCTTTCTCAACTATACGGATTCATTTAAAGAGCAAAACCGAAATGACAAAGAAGGTGTATCTCTGATGACGATACACAAGTCAAAGGGTTTGGAGTTCCCGGTCGTATTCTGTATCGGGTTCGTGGATGGGGTGATGCCAAATGTATGCGGGGACATTGAGGAAGAACGAAGGATCGCTTTCGTGGGGGTATC
Source organism: uncultured Desulfobacteraceae bacterium (assembly GCA_903953895.1). Lineage (GTDB taxonomy): Bacteria > Desulfobacterota > Desulfobacteria > Desulfobacterales > Desulfatirhabdiaceae > RAAP-1. The sequence goes on from CAJBLH010000136.1 coordinate 3,389, forward strand.
ACGGGCGATGAAGCTGCTGTTTCTGTCTCACACGACAACCCGTATGGGAAGATCAGCAAAACAATCGCCGTTTTTGGATGAGATTCTGGGGAACAAATAAAACGCTTTTGCAAAGAACATTTAACCTGGTGCCGGTAATATCCGGTGCCAGGAGAACAATTTTATTTGATTGAATGTTAACTATAGTATATAAGTTAGCACTCATCAAAATCAAATAAATATAAATATATTATACACTTATACCTGTTTTGCCATTTGTCGCTTGACTGTCCATGCTCTGAGGCTGCGCTGGTGACGACTTCTGGCAGCGGCGCATGGGGTTTTTGTATGGGTCGAAAAGAACTGCTCCCCGCACAGAGTCACCAATCCGGAATGCGGTAATTTGTTTGACAGGCATGGCAGCTTTATCATAGGGTATTTTTTGATAAAGGGGTGTCAGGGGAATCAAGAATACCTTTCGTATACATGAAAATGGCCGGACTCAACAATATACGCAAGTATCCTTGAGTTTTTCAAATCTGGTTAATCTCTATTTCTGGTGGGGTCACCCATACGAAGCAATGAAGAGCCGGTCTTTATGCGGACAGTAAAAACAGAAATTTGCGTGATATGCGGATCAATCTAATTTTTGTTGGTCATGGAAGATATCGATTTACTCAGCTTCGTTGAAAATGCCGCGAAAGAAATTATTTGGAGAAAAGATAAATGAGAAACATAAACGCATATCTTCGCGAAAATCTTGGCTCTGCTTTTACTAAAAGAATATCCATTGTGCCGAATATAGATGAGAAAAAACTCAACAATGCTGTAAAATCCTTTGGCTACTCCGGCAGTCCGAGCAATATTATCGCACTGTTCGATAATTCTTTGATTGGTAGTGGCAATGATGGCTTGATTTTTACCGGCAAGCAGTTTATCTATCGCCATTCTTTTTCTGACTCGACCAGTATCAAATACAGTTCAATTGTAAAAGTTGAGTGCGTAGAAACATTGACAGGCAGAAAGAAAGACAAGATTGAGTATTCTATCGAGATAACCAATCAAGATGAAAGCAAGATTGTAATAAAGGATATGGATGGCTGTGACTACAAAAAGCTCGTAGAAATCCTTCAAATAGCTATTTGCAATTTCGTAGATTACACGGAAGAAAAACAACTCATCTCCATTGACGAGATGAACGAATCAGTAAAAATTGCCTACGTCAAAGTCATCATCAACATGGCTCATGATAACGACGGTGTCATTGATGACAAAGAGTTCGCTGAAATCCTGCTGTTGATGACTCGCATAGACCTCAGTGCTGACTCACGTTTCAGCCTACGTGCCTATATGGCGTCGACGGAGGAATTCACTCCGCTTGAACAGCTAATTTCGCAAATTGAAACCGAATGCCCGGATGGTCAGATCAAGTCGCTGCACATCTCACTGACCAAGGACTTGAGCAACCTCTATTTCTGTACTGGAGGTTCATCCATTCAAGATTTTGCCTTCTTTCAGAAAAATCGCCACCTGATCAAGGTGACTGACGAAGAGGTTGATCTATCCGTAATGGCAATTCAGAACGACCATAACATGCTGAAGGAGGGCGTGACCGATGATCAAATTGTCAGCGCCATGAAAGCTCTTTCCGCCAAAGCTGCAGCTGTGGGTACTCCTTTGGCTGCGGTTTACCTGTCCGGATCTGTCGTGGGTATGTCTGCTGCTGGTATGACATCTGGTCTCGCTACGCTGGGTATGGGAGGCTTGCTTGGTTTGTCCAGCATGGCATCAGGGATCGGTGTGGCCGTATTGATTGGTGTTGGTGTCTATGCAGGCGTACAGAAACTTTCGGGAGCCAATGAACTTACCCGCTCCAAGCGCCGTGAACTCATGCTGAATGAAGTGATCAAGCAAACCCAGTCTACCATTTCGCTGCTGATCCAAGACATCAACTACATCACGGTCAAGCTGAACGAATACATCCGGACCCGAAGCACCCAAGATGCTCAGATCAAGAAGCTCATGAGCCTGATGAGTCAGATGACAGGTGCGGGAGCAGTTCTGACCGGGAAGTCAAACTCTGCCCAAGGCAGCGTCGCCAAAATACGTTGCGCGCAGTTCCTAGACGAGAACAAGCTGAAATCCCTGACTCGCGAGCCAACAAAGGTGGAGTTCTACGACTTCATCAGGAAATTCTACGAGGAACGTGTATTTATCATGGAGAAAGACGGCCAAAAACAAGAGAACATCAAGCTGGTGATCAAGACAGATCAGGCAAACAAAGATTTGGAGTATTTAGCAAAAGCCTTTGAAGCCATTGGCTACTTCAATATTACTGACGTTATGAAAGCCTCTGCTACTGATATGGTCGGCAAGACAAAAGATAAACTAGTAGGACTCTTTTCATGACAGAAAAGAACAAATTCGACAATCTGACTCACGCTCTGATTGTTCAAAAACATCAATTGGATGGTGCTCAAGATCAGTCTGGGCATCTTGACGCCACGCTTGATTCCATGATCTCTGAGCAAAAGAGCAATCAAGAACTTCTGGATCATCTTTTATTTCAAGCTCAAACAATAGTGACAGAAAGTCGTATTGCTTTTGAAACAGACGATGAAGACGCTTGCTTTATCGAAAGCACGTTCTATGTAAACTCCAGCGAAATATCATTGACACACAATGTAATCAACACGCTTGATCATATAGAAATCACTGACTCTACTGATTGGAGTCAGTACCTTGATCAGGTTGAGGCCTACGCTACACGCCACGATATTGCGCTTGGAACTGACCCATTCCAGAATCTGATGAGTACAAGCCAGCGCATCGCACTTGAAAAAAGAATCAAGGAAGAGTTTTCCCTAAAAACAGCCACCACCGACAAATACGACTACATGATCGCTGGAACCTGTGGCCTTATTGGTGGCTTGATTGATATTTTTTTTGTTGGTTTGCCAGGACAAGGTGGGCTGACCGAGTTCACCGATGATTTGACAGATACTGCAGTACAGAAATTTGCAACCCTCAATGGTTGGAGTGGTCCACGCGAAGGAAAAGACCAAACGGCTAGTGCAATCGGCTTCCTGGAGCAGAATTATAAGGTTAAATACGATCACCGTCATAGTGGTGATGTTGGTGGTCGTTTCAACATGAGTACAAAAAATCACCACATTAAAAATCTTGCACATTCACCTGATCTGGTTGGTCTCTTCTTTTCCATCCTTGACCAGTTCAATAGCATCGCCCATTTCGTTGATAATGGAAAAATAATTAGCGTTGATACTGAGACATTCGAGCTGAACGGGTCGAACTTTATATCAAAGCTGTTTGCAGGTTTTACCAACTGGCTTGGACATCTGTTCTCAGACGTTGCTGGATCATCCGGTGCACAAGGCCGCGGGTCGGGAATTCCCATCCCGTTTTACTCCTTGCTGCAATTCATCAATGTCGGTGAGTTTGGACAGCATAAACAAACTTTCGCCAAGATTGCAGTTCAGGTTTTCGAGCAGGGGTACGACTTCAGGCACGGGATGGCTCTGGCAATTCCAGTGCTGGTGACTGAATTGCTGACACGTCTTACCTGGGTGATCAAGCAACGCTTTTATCATAAGAAGCCTTGGCCAGAATGTATCCCTTCAGCCAACAATCCAGAGCTTCGCCGTATGCTGTTGATTGCACACGGCTCATTATGCCTTGTAGATACAACCGATGCAGCTCTTCGCTCCTGCGGCAACATGATTTTGTTCATGCTGCGTAGCAATCTGATTGCTTGGGCTCGTTTCGGAACATTGGCCTTGAAGGAAGTGAGGGCTCGGTATCATGAAGGCGATCTCGACATTGATGCCGTAGATGCCTATCTCGATGCCGAATACAAACGCTTGTTGGCAACGTAAATTCTACAGTGTTTTGTGTGTCTTTTATACTCAGGTAGTGATTCGGGACGTTATATGACTCGATCAAACAGTATTTGTATTTGACAATACTTAAAGGTGACAACGATACTCAAGGATAGTTATCCAAAGCTTAAGTTTTGGGCGTCTGAAAATATTAACAATACAGTAAGTATCGTTGACATTTCGCTTGTAGTTCAATTCATCTTTAAAACACATCAAACTTTTATTTCAGCCTCCCACTTCCAGTCCAAGCCATAAATCCAAATGTTAACTTTTACATATAAGTTAGCATTCGAACTTATCAATTAAATTCAGAAATATTAAAACGTTATGCATGTTTTTCCATTTATCGCTTGACTGTCCATGTTTTTTAATGTTAAGTTTTAATCATATATATACATATAAATAACATTAAGAGGGGGCAGCATGTCGAATCCGAATCATCCAAAAACGGGTAG
>CAJBLH010000137.1 GCA_903953895.1 uncultured Desulfobacteraceae bacterium
AAGCTCCCCTTTTTCAAGGCTGGCAAGGAATTGAAGGAAAGAGTGGATATTTCGAACCCAGACAAGAATTGGATCGTCTATCTGGTCCGGTGCGCGGACCAATCCCTGTATTGTGGGATCACCAATAATCTGGAGAAGCGACTGGAGGCCCATAATCTTGGAAAAGGGGCCAAGTACATCAGGTCCCGCATCCCTGTCGAGCTTTTTGGAAACAGCTCTGAAATGACCAAAAGCGAAGCCCTCTGACTTTTGCAATCGAAGCAATGGTGAAAGAGTATGTTTGAATCAATATTTCCGATTAGGCGATATTCGGGCTTGGTTCTAATTTCGCCCACTTTATACCAAACACAAAATATGAAGACATCTATCATTCTGGATTTAATTGTAAAAATTTGCGGAAAATAAAACGACGCTGGCACAAGCGGACCAAGTTAGAACCAAGCCCCGATATTCAGTTTGTTGATGATTGCGTTTGTTGTTCCTCCATCTGGGGGAAAATAGTCAACGGCCGTGCTGGTTGATTTGAATTGGTCGGCGTGGACAATTGATGGATGAGACAGAAATAGGATTGTCGAAAAGGAAACATATTAAGAATCCTTCCTGAAACGAATATACATATAAAACCCAATGAGGAACGGTTCACAGCGAATCAGCATGTTATTGGTAAATCCCCAGAGAAATTGATACAGAAACAGCTTGAACCTGCTGATGCCTTCGATACCCCTGCCCATGAATAGCACAGTCAATTGCTCCGCCCCCAGGGAAAACGCGTAGATAAAATGGACAATGACAAGCAGCAAGGCAGCCTCTGCATAGGCCCGGCGTCTTCGGGTGATAAAAAGGCAAAGAGATGCCATGATCGAAATGGTTAAAGGCACATTAAACGTATAGGAAGAAGTCCTAAACGCCAACTCGAGGACAATATCTTCTCTTCGCATCGTTCGGCAAAAACTGGTATAAACGATACCTTTTTCTTGCCGTATTTTTTCCACCCGGACATTTTTCACTTCGGCAACAAGCCTTGATGCTGTGGCAGTGATAACGTAGCCGTAAGTATCTTTGATCTGTATCCAGAGGAAGATCGAGATCAGATAGACTGACAGAAAAATAAGCACCGTTTTAAAGATGAGTGACTTGTTGAGGAACAACTTTTCCCGTTAATTTCACATAATTCAGATAGATGAAGAAAACGCCGAGAGAAATAGCGATCATCATCCCCTGTGCAATGTATGTATGGATATATTCAAATAAATTCCTGGCATGGATTCCGGAATAGGCCAGCCCCACAATCCTCAGAATATTCACGATTTGTATCACGACAAAGCCCGCTGCTATGCCGATGAGTTTTTTCTTCCATTTGGTGGGAAAGGCGATGACGGCTACCGAATAGATCATGACCGCCTCCAGCCCGTTGCAACCGAATTTTACATCAAGAGAAATTGAAAAAAGCTCTATGATCGAACCCCGGCAGGCGGATGCAATGCCCAGCACGGAAAGAATTCTTGCGGTTATCGCCACAATCGCCTGTGTGTAAAGACCGTTGATATCAATCAGTTTCAGGATGGGCTCGAATCCGATCAGTATGAAAAACACACCCATAAGGGTAAGATAGGTGATGGCGAAACGCCTGAGACTAACACCCGCTTCTCTTTTCTGCTCCCCTTTTTGTTTAGCAATATTTCTTCTCTTAGGTGTCATTGTTAGACTTTATACTCCCTGGGCTTTTTTTTCAAAATAATTCGTCAGCCAGGAGGGGATTATCAGATTCTTAAATGGGCCTCAGTTGAAAAAAAGCCCGGATTCTGGGCGCGGGAATCCGGGCGAGACTGAGAAGAGAACCGCCCCCACATGGTTATTTTATGGTGATGTCCAAGAGCATGCCCCATTCGTATTTATCCAGTAGCCGTATCCAGGTGACATGGTGGTTAAATCGCTGAATCCAGCATTGGCAGTATCATAGAATTGCCAGGAATTATTTTTGTATGTCCATACGTTTATGACTTGTCCGTCAATTGATGCCATGGCATCAGTAATATTCTGTGAAGTTGAGGAATTATAACCGACAAGATTCCAGCCAAAAATAAGATTAATGGGGGTATGCACTTGACTCCTGACACCACTATATGTGGTATCCATGCTAAAACGGTATTTCATCCAGTTCGCCAACATCTTCACTAATAGTCGCCTCATGTTCTGCTTTACCGCCAACGATATCTTTATTAGGAACGGGATCGGAAAGAAGCGACTGTTGAAGCAAACGATAAAATAGTTTGCCACGAGAGCCGGAAGTTCTTCTGTTGAAGCGGAAAGTAAACTCATCAAGGTAATAGCTGAGATGAGGCGAGCTCACTGCACCTTGATAAGTCCCCAGCAGCCATCGCTTCAGGAGAGAAATAGTTAGGTGCGCAATTTTCAAATCCATAGAATTTACAACAACATGCTTATATCCGATAGTCGAAACCGCATGATAACCGCTCCAGCCATCAGTACGGATGCAACTGCCCTCTTTCACATGTGTCTTTATGAAGTCATCAAGGCTTTCACCCGAAGCGTTGGGAATAAGTTGAAGACGAATCCTGCCGATGCCTTTGCCTGTTTTGGATGTCTCGCTCTTATCTTCAATCGCGACAGCCACCAGGGTTTTATTGTCAGCGCCGCGACCTCGTCTGCCGGAACGCTCACCACCGATGTATGTCTCGTCAATTTCAACCGTTCCAGACAGGTTATCACGCCCGGGCCTTACCATAGCACGCCGCAATCGATGCAACCATTGCCAAGCCGTATGATAGCTTCCCAATCCCAAAACTCTTTGCAGTCCCAAAGCATTGGCGCCGTATTTCTGGTTTGTAATATGCCACATTGCCTCAAACCAAAGGCGCAACGGTTTCCTCGTATCATGAAAAAGAGTACCGGCTGTCACAGATGTCTGCCGCAAGCATTTTTGACACTCAAACAGCCCTCTCGTTGTTCGACGCATTTTCTGGCTACCGCATATAGGGCATTCAAATCCATTGGGCCAGCGCAAGGTAATGAGATAGTCAATACACGATTCCTCTGTCGAAAAGCGCTCTCTGAAGTCAGTAAGGTTTTTTGGAAAATCGTCCACAATACCGCATACTACATATTGTGGTATCAGGAGTCAAGTGCATACCCCCAT
>CAJBLH010000138.1 GCA_903953895.1 uncultured Desulfobacteraceae bacterium
CGCAAAACCAGTGTTTTCGCCTCAAAGCAGGTGCCATATTTTTGCGCGATAACGAGGTCTGTTGTTGATCCATTGAATCATCGTGCCGGTAAAGGCAGCATGAAAATTGTAGGATAGCATCAACGATTACACACCATTATTTTACACAGGAGGTACTATGAAAAAAACAAGAATAAATAATTATGTTTTTGCCCTTCTAATGTCGCTGTGGGTGTTCTGCACCGCAGCCGTTCCGGTTGCAGCGCAGATGGATATCGATCAAACTCTTTCTGATGGCGCTCAGCGTTGCACGATCGCTTTTGACGGATTTGCATTCATCACCGGCACGTTTGAAGCACAGTCTTTTTTTCCTCCCGGCAAGGTGGCCGATTACTGGGGATTTCAGTATCTTCGCGACAATACCCCGGACGGTGACGGGCACAACACCAGTTTTTTAACCAATTGCGCCTATAATGTCCTTTATACCCTGACTGCCGACCAGTTTGCGGTGCTCAAAACACTGGCGACAAACCAGGTGGATCAGATCAACTTTTACGCATACGACCGCTTTCCGCTGATGAAGGCATTTCACCGCCAGCTCGACGGGGATATTCCCACCGGCACTTCCGGTTTGAGCCTCGATGCCGTCAAAGCCGTTTCCGGTGATCTATATGAACTGGACGGCCAGATCAGTTTTGATCGGGCCGTGGTGTATGCCACCATATTCAAAACATTGACGGCATCACAAAAGACCTATCTGGACGCCATGAAGGCAGGCGGCTTTGACACATGGACCGTAACGACGCAGATGGATACTGCTGTCAAAGAACTCATGAAAGGCGTTTCTCATGATGTATCCGTGGCATTGATGACCTATGCCGGAGATCTGTTTTCATGGTATGCAGGCTCTCTGGAAGCCGATGTGTACTTCTGTCCTGAGCGGCAGGGTACATACTTCGGCTCTTTTTATGTCAAGGATGCGCCGGCCATCGGGCATGAGGGCTATAAGATCGATGAATCGCTGACGGCCGATGCCGGTCAATATTTTCTGGATGTGCTGGCAACCACCGGCCTCGATACCCAGGTGACGAATCTGGTGGACAAGCAGCGGAACAACCTGTACGCCGGAACGAGCAACATCGTGCAGATTCGCACAGACATCTCCACACTGCTGAGAAGCCTCATCACGGCGCCAACGCTATCGGATTCATTCAAGGCCGATATTCTGGCGCAGGTGCTGGAAAAGTCCAAAATCTACGGCGAACTGGACGGCGAGATCGTTTACAACTATACCCTGGTTTTTGCCCTGATATATCCGGTCATGACTGCAAGTCAAAAAGCGGATTTAGCCGCCATGAGGCAGACGATCATGTCCGGTACCTATAATGGCGAACCTTTTGATTATTCTGTCTGCACGACGCCATTTCTGTATTCTGCCGTTATCGAGGATGTGTCGGTGCTTGACCCGTATATCTCCAATACCGATTATCTGTTCGGCGCATCCATCAGCGATAAGGCGCTTTCAGTAAGCCCGTCCACACAGAACGTTCCAAAGGAAGCAGGCACCACCACATTCAGCGTTTCAAACACCCAAACCGGAGCCATGACCTGGAAAGCGGCCGTGACATCCGGAGGCAGTTGGTTATCGATCACATCCGGGTCAAGCGGCAGCAATTCCGGCAGAATCACTTGCAGTTATTCAGCCAATACGGCACCATCCAGCCGCACGGCTATCATCCGTATCACCGCTGAAGGCGCAACGGGAAGTCCTATGGATATTACGGTGACTCAGGCGCCGACGCAACCCCTGACCATTACTGCCAGCGCCAGCACGGGTGGTACCATCAATCCAACCGGTGCGGTCAAAGTCAATTATGGCACCAGCAAGGCTTTTACCATTAAACCGAATAGCGGCTATTTTGTTTCCAGTGTCCTGATTGATGGGGCTGCCATCGCCATTCCGCCAACAGGTGGTAAATATACTTTCAACAATGTCACCCAAAACCATACCATTTCAGCCGGATTTAAGAAAAAAATCTGATGACGATGAAAAGAAGCGATATGAGAATATCAATTTTAGCAGGAGCGATGGCCGTAAGCATATGCCTTCTTTTTTCATGTGCTGTGCAAGCCCAAAGCGGGGATGCCGGTAAAGGCGAGCAGAAAATGCCGGACAGCCGGGGAAAGACTGGGGATTTATCGTCACTGACAGATGAACAGAAGGCAGCGGTAAAATCAATTCTATCAAAATATAACATTTCAACAATGACAGCGGATAACGCCAAAGCCATACACAAAGCATTCAGGGATGCGGGTTTGCGGTCAGGCCCCGGCCTTAATGCGGCCGTGACTGCTGCCGGTTTCAATCCCGACACGCTCAGAGATTTGGATCCGCCTGCCGATAAAAAGAGCCGTGGGGAAGGCGGAGCCCCTGAAAGCAATGAAAAAGGCCCGAAAGAACGCGAACAAAGCATAAAGCAATAAATACCCCTTACGGCCACTGTGATGAACAAGGCCCGCCAATATCCGGAGATCATGGATTCTTTTCGACGGACCGGTCAATTCCACCTACGACGATCGTCTGTCGTATCTGCGGATCAATGGGGTTATCGAAGATCGAAATGGCCAATGCACCATACCGGTGCCGATCTATCAGAAATGTCTGTATCAAACGTTCAAACCGTTGATAAACGGAAATGGTGAGATTCGGTATTTTCGTGATCCGCTGATCAGTGTCAAAAGCTATCTGCTGCCGGATGGATATCTCGACATGGACAAAGTTCTGAACCAATACACCTACTTATGTTCGGGAGAGAGGAAATGTGATTTTCAGCGGCGGAAAAGCGCACGAAGGGATGTATCATTACAATCTGGATGCCTACCTGTCATCTTTTCTGGAGTTTCTGGGCGGACGGGTATTTCCTGAAGTGCCAGAAGGCGGCGGCCGCGTGGATATTCTGGTACTACAGGGTCAAAAACGCTGGATCATCGAAGTGAAGCGGTTTTTGGGCCCCGACTTGTTGGAACAGTGGACGGGCAGAAACTGCGCTGGTGGATTTTGCCGGTGGCGATCCGGGCGCCGTCGCTGGGATGATGGGCATTATCTCCACAATCGCCTCGGTTTCGCCCATATCCTGCAGGGCCTGCAATGTTGTATTGCCATCAAGAACCCTGAATTTGCCGTTATCCAGCGGAACAACGCCGATGGGATCACGTTTTTCACCCACACCGGTTGATGCCTGCTCCATCAGGATTCTGGCGCGTACCACCCGATCCGGATCAGCAGGTTCCCGTGGAACCAGCAAGTCCAGATTGAGCATCCGGCTGGATGGGGTAATTTTGAAATAGGGGTTGGTTTGGGGCGTATTCACATCAATTTTTCTCCCGAATTGGTTGATCGACACCGGCTTCGGTTTCGGCCGGAAGATATGGCTTTAAAGATAAAATGAGCGGTTTTTGTTTTAAAAAATGTTGCTTTAGCGATTCAGTAATATAATATTGCCCTCCAATACAACACAAAAACACAGCCGGCACTTCTCAGGCATGCTATCGCAGCAGCATGCCTGATGAGCAATTTGCAACACAGTTCATTTCCCGAATTGGATGAATGCCAGCAGCCAATAATTCTTAATTTCTACAAAGGGCTGAAAATCATTATGATCGGCTCCGTGGACCAAACAAATCAGGGCAAAGCTGAACCCATCGAAACGATTCCTGCGTCTGCCGTTTACGGTGCATTGAAAACTCAGGCGGAAGGATTGCGCAGCGATGAGGCGGCGTTGCGTCTTAAACATTTTGGTCCGAACATCATTACGCAAATCAAAAGAAAATCGATATGGGTCCGATTTCTTGCCAATTTCATCCACCTGATGGCCATACTTCTCTGGATCGCGGGTCTGGTGGCGTTTATCGCACAGCTTCCCCAAATGGGAATCGCCATTTGGACCGTAAATCTCATTAACGGCATTTTCAGCTTCTGGCAGGAATTCAAAGCAGAGAAGGCCACGGAAGCCATGCGCCGGATGCTGCCTACGGTTGCACGCATACGGCGTGACGGCGCCGTGCAGCAGATTCCGGCTCTGGAACTGGTGCCGGGAGACGTCATCCTGCTCTCGGAAGGAGACCGTGTATCGGCGGATATCCGTCTGGTGAAAGAGGCCGAGCTTCGGGTGGATCAGTCCACCCTGACCGGAGAATCCATCAGCGTCCGCAAGACCCATGAAGCGGTCATGAATGCAAACCTTTCTCACATCGAAATCCCGAACATCGTTTTTGCAGGCACCAATGTGGTTTCCGGCACCGGCCAGGGGGTGGTCTTTGCAACCGGCATGGAAACCGAGTTCGGCAGGATTGCTGGCTTTACCCAACGCATCCGTGATGAACTCAGCCCGCTTCAAAAAGAGATGCAACGCGCAACCAAGATCGTTACGATCATTGCCGTCTGTGCGGGGTTCGTGTTCTTTTTGCTGGCGATGATTCTGGCAGGTGTCGATATCGCGGAAAGCTTCATCTTCGGCATGGGGATGATCGTTGCTTTCGTTCCCGAAGGGCTGCTTCCGACAGTAACGCTCTCTCTGGCAATGGGGGTGCAGCGTATGGCCCGGCGAAACGCCCTTATCAAGCGCTTATCCGCTGTCGAAACGCTGGGGTGTACGTCGGTCATCTGCACGGATAAAACCGGAACCCTTACGCAGAACGAAATGTCCGTCCGGAATATCTGGCTGGCCGGCCGGTCGCTGACGGTTACAGGCATTGGATATTCTCCGGAAGGGCAGATCATGGATGGCGACGTGGCGCTGACCGCACCCAAAGAAAGCGATTTGCACAAGCTGCTGATATCCGCCGGATTGTGCAACAATGCCCGGATTCTGTCTCCCGACAGCGAGCGGCCCCGATGGACGGTTATCGGAGACCCCACAGAAGGTGCGCTTCGTGTTCTGGCGCAGAAAGCCGGTCTCGATCTCGATGTCGAAGAGCGACAGACACCCCGCCTGCGGGAGCTTCCTTTCGATTCCCGGCGAAAGCGGATGAGTACCGTCCATCATGCGGGCGGACTGCAGATGCTGATTCATGTGAAGGGAGCGCCCAAAGAAGTGCTTGGCCTGTGCAGCCGGGTACTGATCAACGGAAGCGAACAGGAAATGGACGAGCGCATACGGCATCAGATCATGGAGGCCAACGATGCCTATGCCCGCAGCGGGCTGCGGGTTCTGGCGGTTGCCCGGCGCACCATCTCTTCTAAAAGCATCGCGTCGGCGGATTCCGGACTTTCTACATACGCCCCGGAAACCATCGAACGAGAGCTGTCTTTTCTGGGGTTCATTGCCATGATGGACCCACCCAGGCCGGAAGTCCGCACGGCTGTGGAAAAATGTCACCGCGCCGGCATCCGGGTCATCATGATCACCGGCGACTACGGCCTGACCGCAGAAAGCATTGCCCGCCGGATCGGCATCATCCGGAGCGGACAGGCCCATATCGTAAATGGCGCGGATTTGGACAACATGGCAGACGAAACATTACAGAAGATTCTCCAGGATGAAGTGATCTTTGCACGGGCGGCCCCGGAACATAAGCTTCGCATCGTCACCGCACTTCAACAGACAGGCAGTGTGGTTGCCGTTACCGGAGACGGCGTCAACGATGCGCCTGCGCTCAAGAAGGCCGATATCGGCATCGCCATGGGGATATCCGGCACCGATGTGGCCAAAGAATCCGCCGATATGATTCTTACGGATGACAATTTTGCTTCCATCGTCAATGCGATCGAAGAAGGACGGGCGGTCTATGCCAATATCAAGAAATTTACCACATACATCTTCACAAGCAATGCGCCGGAAGCCGTACCATTCATTCTTTTTGCCTTAAGCCGCGCCCGCATTCCGCTGGCGCTCAATGTGATGCACATCCTTGCAATCGATCTGGGCACGGATCTCATGCCAGCTCTGGGACTCGGCGCGGAAAGTGTCGAGCCCGGCATCATGGACAAATCGCCCCGAAACCTCAACGAACATGTCATCACCCCGGCGCTTCTGGTTCGGGCCTACCTGTTTCTGGGGTTGATCCAGGGGGGTGCGGTCATGGCCGCTTTTTATTATCAGTACTGGACCCACGGGTATTGGGGGCAATGGCTCGACCTGCCGTCCAGCGGTGTCCTGTATGAATCGGCAACCGCCATGGCCCTTGCTGCGGTTGTCACGACACAGATCGGAAATCTCTTTGCGCAGCGAACCGAACGCATCTCCGTGTTCCGCATCGGCCTGTTCAGCAACCCTCTGTTGTGGGTGGGTATCGTCAGCGAACTTGTTGTCATCTTTCTGATCGTTTACACGCCGCTTTTTCAGAAAATCATCGGAACGCAGGCTTTTTCTCTGCAGAACTGGCTGTTCTTGTTTGCGCTGGCGCCGTTGTTGTTACTGGCCGATGAGTGTCGAAAATTTCTACTGCGCTGGCGGGAACGAAAAAAAAGTCATGAGGGGGAAGCATGAAATTCATCATTATCGGTTGCGGCCGTATGGGCGCCGGATTGGCGGTCGCTCTCAGCAAATGTGGCCATACAATCACCCTGATCGACAAAGATTCCGGGGCGATCGAACGACTCGATCACCCCTACCGGGAACATGCTGTCTTGGGGACGGGTTTCGATCGGGACATCCTTCTTAAAGCCGGGATCACGCATGCGGATGGTCTGGCCGCCGTAACGAACAGTGATGAGGCGAACGTGATCATCGCCCGGCTGGCCCGGCTGGTTTTTCATGTTCCCAAGGCGGTTGCCCGCCTGGTTGACCCGCGCAAGGAAGATATCTATCGCAGGCTCGGCGTGCAGATCGTTGCACCGGTTTATTGGGCGATCAATCTTTTTGTCGATCTTCTTTCCTATTCTGAACTGGATGCCATGATGACGATCGGCAGCGGTCAGGTGCAAATCGTGCAGACAGAGGTGCCTCCGTTGCTGATCGGCCGCAAGGTCGGCGCTGTTGCCGTTCCTGGCGAAATACATGTCGTTGCCGTCAGCCGCAACGGCAAAACGTTTATTCCTTCTTCCGAGACGATTTTTCTGAAGGAAGATCTGATGCACATCGCGGTGTTGACCGATTCGGCCGAACATCTTCGAACGATCCTGGCGCTGAAGTAAGGAGGAAAAAGATGAAAGTGATCATCGTGGGCGGGGGAAAGGTGGGGTCACATCTGGCGTCACGGCTCTTGACGGCGCATCACCAGGTGAAAGTGATCGAGTCACGGGTCGGTGAAGTCCGGTATCTCCATGACAACCTTCCGAATGGCACCGTTGTTCCCGGAAGCGGAACCGACCCGGCCATTTTGGAAGCCGCGGGTATTCGGGAGGTGGATGTCATGGCGGCCGTTACCGGTGTGGATGAAACCAACCTGGTTGCAACCAGTCTGGCGCGCTTTGAATTCGGGGTATCCCGCACCATCGCCCGTGTAAAAGATCCCAGGAATGAATGGATGTTCACCCAGGTGATGGGTGTCGATGTGGCACTGAGTCAGGCAAGTATCATGGCCAGTCTGATCGCAGAAGAAATGTCTCTGGGAAATATGATGACGCTGCTCAAGCTCTCCAAGGGCGAATATTCCCTGGTGGAAGAAAAAGTACATCCTTCTGCGACGGCTGCCGGCAGCAGAGTGATGGACCTTCGCCTGCCTGCAGAGTGCATATTGGCCGGGGTCATCCGCGACGGAAAGCTTATTATCCCACATGGTGATACCGTGCTTCATCCGGGTGATGAGGTTCTGGCGGTGGTACATGTATCTCAGACGGGTCAGTTGGCATCGATCCTTGGCGGATAGAAACAATACACCACCAATGTCAGGCGGCCTCGGCAATTTGCCTGCGATGTGCAAGAAAGCTTTCGATCCCGAAGACAATCAGGGCAACCCAAACGAAACCGAATCCAATGAGTTTAGCATAGGAAAACGGTTCATGATAGATCAGCACGCCAAGCAGAAATTGCAGCGTGGGGGTGATGTATTGCAGAATGCCGACCAGAAAGAGCGGAATCCGCTGCAATGCGGTTGCAAACATCAGAAGCGGAACGGTGGTGATCAGTCCTGCGCCGACCATCAGCATATCCGAACCGGCGCCGGTATGCAGGAATGCGCCCTGACCGATATGATCGACATAAAAAAGGTAGCTTAGAGCGGGCACAAGCAGAATCCCTGTTTCCAAGAGCAATCCGTAGATCGAACCCAGCGGCGCCGTCTTTTTGACCAGACCATAGAGACCAAATGAGATTGCCAGCGTCAGGGCAATCCAGGGCGGCCTGCCATACGCAAATGTCAGATAAAGAACACCTGCGGCCGTCAGTCCGATAGGAAACCACTGCCAGGAGCGCATACGTTCCCGCAGAAATATGACACCCAATAGAATACTGAGCAGGGGATTGATGAAATAGCCCAGACTCGCTTCAACGATGAAGCCCGTGTTGACCGCCCAGACATACACCAGCCAGTTGATGCCGATCAGGAGCGCCGCGGCAACGTAGGTAAAAACAACTGTTAACGTCAGTAATTTCAGGTGGAAAGCCCTTGACCGGCGAACAAACAGGAAGATACCGACCAGGATGAGACACGACCACACGATGCGGTGGCAAATCGATTGTAATGCGGGAACATGTTGAAGCCATTTCCAGTAAGCCGGAAACAGTCCCCATATCACATAGGCGCCCGCAGCACTCCATATCCCTTTGTTCAAAATTTTCTCCTGTTGCACCGCAAGACGGCATTGATCTTCGTTCTGCATTACAGACATGCGGATTTCTATTCAAATACAAGGTAATTTGTGTTTACGCTTTAAGCAGCCACAATCTGAGCTTGAAGAACCCTCACCCGGCCCTCAGGGAGAGGGGGGTAAAGGGAAATGCATTTTGTAACCGTTCGAAGTTTATATCACCTTTCGACTGCCTGTTCAGCAGTTATTTGACAATTCGACGGTATTTGCTGTACTGGTAGCGAAATCCTGACCCAATTTAATCGAAACGGCCATACCAGTCGATTCCGGTAACTTTTTGTGCGATCATAAGACATTGCAAAAGCCGATGCGGTCATTGTTACCGCGAACCAGGCCATAAAAACAGCGCGGCAACTGACTGGAGCATATGGGCATTGTTCGGCAACGCACGGTGCAGAAACGAAACCGGATATTCAGCTATGTGGAAATCATGAATCCGGGCGCAGAATCGCCTGGCATGTAAAACTCCTGAAAACCGAAAAAACGGGAAATCGAATGCGTAAAGACATGGAGTCAATAGATCTGAGTGTGTGGCTGGCAGGCTTTGAAAGGCCGTTTCCTGATCTGTATTTGGTAGGCGGGGTCGTTCGCGATCTCCTGCTGGGCAGGCAATCAAAGGATGTGGACATGGTCTGCAAGGATGCAAGCACTTTCGTTCATTTACTTGCGAAAGGAAAAGACATGGCGATAGTGCCCATGGAGAAAAAGCCTGGTGAGCCATGCTTTAGGCTGGTGGACAAAAAAGATAGCACCCGGTTTCTGGATATCGCTGAACTCCGAGGAGAGTCTATTCTTGAAGATCTTCAGCGCCGGGATTTCACCATCAATGCCATTGCCATGCCGGTACTGAAAAACGGGCAGTTTGGAGCTATGATTGATCCGACCAACGGTCAGGGGGATATTGCCGGAAAAATCATCAGGAAAGTCAGCAACAAAGGAATTGAGTCCGACCCTTTGAGGATTCTGAGAGCATTTCGTTTCGCAGCCCAGATGGACTTTACCATCGATCGATCAACACAGGAAGCAATGAAAACCAGAGTAGCGCTTCTGGGGCAGGTTTCTTCAGAGCGGATCATGTCTGAGTTGCTGCTGATTCTTGGCAAATCCACGAGTGCCGGATTTATCCGTCAAATGGATGAGTTCGGCATATTCGATGTGATATTTCCGGAA
>CAJBLH010000139.1 GCA_903953895.1 uncultured Desulfobacteraceae bacterium
ATTATAGACATCAACTTTTGCCTCCGATGAAAAGCGATAGCCATCATACCATGTCTGGATCATTTTAACGGCATTGATCCGTTCCGTCTCCGGCAATTCGCATTCGTGAGCCACGCTATCCACTGCGGCAGCCACTTCCGCGGAACGGAATCCGCACAGATCGTTATAGTTGGAATTGAGATAGATGTTCTTGGCAATGTTATAACCGCTGGTGATATCACTCATCACAACAGGTGATACACCGGTGATGAACATCCGATCGAACAGCGAATGACGGGTGGAGGATTTGATCACCTTGAACAATGTCCGCAGCGGCCCCTCTTCGAAAACCAGGGCTTCGTAGCGTCGTTGATTGCTTTGTTGCACCCCCATCATCACCTGATTGGCGAAATTGTCGTATTCGTCGATCAACAGGTAAATGGGACGTCCGGTCATTCGAACCGATGATATCAGAGACTCCAGTGAACTGATGGCGTCGTCCGGATGCATCCGGACGTCCTGGATATCATAATTGCGATAATATTTGAGGAAGGCCTCAATGCTGTTGTTGATGTGGTTATGCAAAGAACGCCGGATATCGGCAACATCTCCGAAAGGATCCACGCAGGAAAAATCCCATTGCAGCATGAAATACCGGTTGTGCAGCGGCGTCGGGCTCTTGCCGATCGCAAGATGGCCGAAAAGTGTATCGAATTCATCCGCCCGGGCCACATCATAATAGTTGAACAGGGTGGACAGCAGCAGGCTTTTACCGAAACGCCGGGGTCGGATGAACAGCAGATATTCCCCTTTTTCCAGTAATGGGATACAGCCTGTCCGGTCGCAGTAAAAAAAACCCTGTGTGACGATTTTTTTGAAATCACAGATACCATAAGGAAATTTCATGTCAACATCCACTCCGCATTGGAATAATATCTGAATGTCTATATACCATAAACAGTGTCTGCCTGAAATACTTCGATCGAATTTTTGAAGGACATCATTTTTCTTGACGTTTTTCATGATTTCGTATTATCCCCTAAAAAGGAATAATTCTCTGGCAACACCTAACAACAAGGAGATGAAACATGACAGAAACGACAAAACTGACCCAAAATTCCGGATCACCCGTAGTGGACAATCAAAACATCCTGACCGCCGGACCGCGGGGACCGGTGCTGCTGCAGGATGTCTGGTTTCTGGAAAAGCTTGCCCACTTTGACAGGGAAGTGATTCCGGAGCGCCGGATGCACGCCAAGGGATCGGGCGCCTACGGCACATTTACCGTCACCCACGATATCACCCGCTATACCCGAGCCAAAATTTTTTCGGAAATCGCTAAGAAAACGGAACTTTTCACCCGGTTTTCCACGGTTGCCGGCGAGCGCGGCGCTGCCGACGCCGAACGGGACATTCGGGGCTTTGCCGTCAAATTCTACACCGAAGAAGGCAACTGGGATCTGGTAGGCAACAACACCCCGGTGTTTTTTCTGCGGGACCCGCTCAAATTTCCCGACCTGAACCATGCGGTCAAGCGCGATCCACGCACCAATCTCAGAAGCGCGCTGAACAACTGGGATTTCTGGACCCTGCTGCCCGAAGCCCTGCACCAGGTCACCATCGTCATGAGCGATCGCGGCATTCCGGCTTCATACCGCACCATGCACGGTTTCGGCAGCCATACTTTCAGTATGATCAATGCAAAAAACGAACGTTTCTGGGTCAAGTTTCATCTGCACTGCCGGCAGGGCATAAAAAATCTGACCGATGCCGAAGCCGAAGCCGCCATCGGTAAATGCCGGGAAAGCCACCAACGGGATCTGTATGAAAACATCGAACAGGGTTGTTTCCCCCGATGGACGATGTTCATTCAAGTGATGCCGGAAAAAGAGGCCGCCGCCTGCCCCTATAACCCCTTCGATTTGACCAAGGTCTGGTTCCATAAGGATTATCCCCTGATCGAAGTGGGCGTACTGGAACTGAACCGCAACCCGGAAAATTATTTTGCCGAAGTTGAACAATCGGCGTTCAACCCCGCCAATATTGTTCCGGGCATCGGTTTTTCACCCGATAAAATGCTTCAGGGACGGCTGTTTTCCTATGGCGATGCCCAGCGTTACCGGCTAGGCGTAAACCATCATCTGATTCCGGTCAATGCCCCCCGTTGCCCCTTCCAGAGCTATCATCGCGACGGCGCCATGCGGGTGGACGACAATTACGGCAGCACCATCGGCTATGAACCCAACAGCTTCGGCAAATGGCGGCAGCAGCCGGAATTCTCGGAGCCGCCGTTGAGCATCGAAGGCGCGGCCGATCATTGGAACCATCGGGCCGATGAGGATTACTACTCCCAGCCTGGCAAGCTCTTCCGTCTGATGACCGCTGAACAGCAGGCCATACTTTTTGCCAACACCGCCCGATCCATCGGTCCGGCAACCCGTGAGATTCAATTGCGTCATATCGGCAACTGTCTGAAGGCGGAGCCAGCCTACGGCAAAGGGATAGCCGAAGCCCTCGGCATTCCCCGAAGTGAACTTCCCGAATCACCGTAACTGCTCTCTCACCCATCGCCATCGATGTCTCCGGCTGCCAGTTGTTTGGCCGGGATGGTGTGTTTCGCGAGGATAATATGAATGCCAGAGTTGCCATCTGCTCTTTGTGTTCCGTTTTGGTGCTGTTCTGCATAACTGCAAGCCAGACTATGTCCGCCAATTATCCCGCACCCAGGTGGGATTTACTGTTAGCCGGGCTGTGCGCCCGAATTATCGCCTCCATCCGGGCGCCAGAAGCAGATTCGCTCAAAGCCAAGGGCCACGACCACAAAGGATTTAAGATTCAGTCTGGCATATTTTCGGGCCAGGCGGCTGCCGTAGTCCAGCACCTGTTCCTTTCCGGCATTCAGCGCCTGCCCGACAGCCGGCAGGTCATACAGGGCGGATTGAGACAAT
>CAJBLH010000140.1 GCA_903953895.1 uncultured Desulfobacteraceae bacterium
GACACCACGAAGCTCATGCTTCGTGTCATTTCCCATGATGATTCGAATGTATGAGAAATGACATGAACACGGGAAGCGGGAGCTTCCCGACTGGGTTCCCAAGCTGGAGCTTGGGAACCAGCGGCAAATAAAATCATTCACAGGATCGACCGAAACGATGGTCGTACCCGGCTTTCACGTCAATCCACGATGAGCCAACACGATTTTCCCCCCGCTGGAGGGAGGAGGTGAACGGTACTCCCTCAGCTTGGGTGGGGGTGAGCAGATTACGTTCTATGCGTTTTGAAGCCCGCACCGCCCTGCCCTCTCTGCCCTCTGCGCTCTGCTCTCCGCCTTCTGCCTCTGCTCTTGCCCTCTGCGCCCTGCCCTCTCCCGGCAAGAGAGAAAGGGATTATTGTTGCTGTTTCATGGCAATACGGGCTTTCTTCAAATTTTCGCCGGCAGTTACGTAAAAGGCGGGTTCCAGCTCGATGGCTTTTTCGAAAACATCGATGGCCTGGGGATATTGTTGCTGATTTAAATACACCACCCCCAGATTGTTCAATGCCTGGGCTTCCCGGCCCGATTTGCGGAACGCTTCGAGGGCGGCGTCGTATCGATGCAGTTGGCCCAGGGCCAGGCCCAGATTGTTATAAACCTGCTTATCGGTGTAATTCAGGCCGATGGCCCGGTTAAAGGCGGCAGCGGCGGCTTCATATTCGTGTTTATAGGTGTAGCTGACACCCAGATTGTTATACAGGGAACCGTCATGGGGCCGCAATTCGATGGCCTCTTTATATATTTCGATGGCGGTGTCATGCCGGCCCATTCGGTCGTAAACCAGACCCAGATAATTGCGGCTGTTCCAGAGCGTGGCATCCAGTTGCACGGCCATATGAAAGGCATCCCGCGCCTTTTCCATATCGCCTTTGCGGAAATAAACCCGGCCCATGCCGTCGTACGCCAGGGCGAAATTCGGTGCGATTGCAATGGCCTTGTTGAATTCCTTCATGGCGTCTTCTTTGCGGTCTGCGGCCAGCGACACCAGCCCTTGCTTGCAGATAAGACCCGGATCATTGGGCCGCAGATTCAGCGCCTTTTCATATTGCTGATACGCCATGCGCAGCTCTCCGCGCTCTCGCAGAGAATCACCCATCTGCTCCAGCTCTTCGACGCCGGGGCCAGTGGGGGCCGGCTTTTGCATCAGGTTGCCAAGGGTTGTGCTGCAGGCCGTAAGGCCAAAAGCCAGGCACACCAGCAAAATCGGTGTCATCAACCGTTGCCGGAGGGTCGCAGGCAGATTCACAGCAGTAATCCTTATTTTAAAAGCAGGGAATGAGATATTCGAATCAGGGCCGGCCCCAGAATAACGACAAACAGGGCCGGAAAAATAAACAGGATCAACGGCACCATGATTTTCACCGGAATCTTGGCGGCCAGCTCTTCAGCCTTCTGATATCGCTGGGTGCGCAGGGTATCGGAGAACACCTTAAGGGAATTGGCCACGCTGGTGCCAAACCGGTCCGTCTGGATCAGCAGAGCGGTCAGCCGGTTTATCTCCAGCAGATCCGTTCGCATGGCCAGGTTTTTCAGGGCATCCCGGCGCAGCAGCCCGGCCCGCATTTCCAGGCTGAACATCGCCAACTCTTCGCTGAGAATGGGGCTGTCCAGACCGATTTCCTGGGCCACCCTGGTAATGGCCGCATCCAGCCCCATGCCGGCCTCTACACACACCACCATCAAATCCAGAGCGTCCGGAAATGCATCGAGAATATCCTCTTTTCGGTGCAGACTCCGATTATAGAGCCATAAATCCGGCAGATAAAAAGCGATCAGAGCCAGCAGGCTGATCCACATCATGAATTTTGCCGGAGGCAGGCTGGTAATGACCTTATTCACCAGCAAAAACGCCAACGGAGCCAGTGTAACCAGCATCACCTTAACCCCCCAGAAAACAGCCGGTGCTTTTTCACCCCGCAGGCCGGCCTTCAAAAACCGGATACGGGTGTCTGTGGGGTCCATCACTTTGTCATAGGCCACGCTTTTGCCCAGCTTGCCAAGAAAAGAGACAATCGCACCGCTCTCTGCTGTACCGCCGGGCGCATCGAGCCTGTTCGGGGGATTATGGCTCGAATATTGAATCTTTTGAATCATCTCTTTTCGCTGGGCCTGGTAGCGGCTGTTCATGATCCAGCCCCAGCCCAGCAGCAAGATGGCGATAAACACCAGAACGGCGGTAACAAGGGGCCAGTATTCCACAGGAATCATCATGGAAGCATCTCCTTGGTTTACACTTTTATGCGGATCATGTTTTTCATCACCACAGCGCCTATCAGCATCATCACCGCCGCAAAAACGATCATGATCCGACCGATCGGGTCTTCGAACAGTACATTAATATAACCCGGGTTCATGAACCGCAACGCCCCGCCTAAGCATATCGGCAACCCCATCAGCACATACATGGAAAGATTGCCTTCAGCGGCCAGAGACCGGATTTTACCATGAAGCTTGAAGCGTTCTCGGATCAAAAAAGAAATGTTTTCTAGTATTTCAGCCAGGCTGCCGCCGCTTTCGCGCTGCAGGATCACCGCCACCACAAAAAAATTTAAATCATCGCAGCTTACCCGATCCGTCATTTTTCGCAGGGACTCGCCCAACCCCACCCCGAAATTGATTTCATCCAGGGTAATGTCGAATTCCGGCCCCAGCGGATCATCGAATTCGTCTGCCACCATCCGCATCCCCGTACTGAGGGAATGGCCAGCCCGAAGCGAGCTGGCGATCATGTCGAGGGATTCTGGCAACTGGCGCAAGAATTTCTCCATACGCTTGCGTATTTTCAGCTTCAGGTAGATAAAAGGGGTAGCCCCTGCCAGCAAACCGCCCAATAACGGAACAGGGGGGTTAAAATTTCGGAAGGCCAACAGATAAAAGCCAATGATCCACAGAAGCAGCATAAGCATCAGGTAAAACCCGGTGGAATATTGGGCGTTGGCCTGGTAGAGCATTCGCTGCAACGTGTGGGCGAAGGTCGCTTTTTTCAGCACCTTGTCAAGCATTTCGATTTCGCTGAAAATTGTTTTGCGGGTAATGTCCGTTGAAAGCGGCTGGTTCAGTTTTTTGTAGGTCATTTTGTGCAATTTGCGCCGGATCTGGGCACGGTCCGGGTGCTGGAGCATGGTATACCCGTAGGCCAGCAGTTCGATGATGATGACCGATACCCCAAACAGCGACAAGGCTACCAGAAACATATTCATGGGTTATTTCCTTTGGCTAAACATGCGCTAACCTGTCCGGATCGAAAATATCATTGTTTATAGGAATGTTAAACAGGGCGAATTTATTCAGGAATTTCGGTCGCACACCGTGAAAGTGAAAATGACCTTTCACACTGCCACTTTCATCCATCCCTTTAGGTACAAAGGAAAATATTTCCTGGGTTGTGATAATGCTTCCTTCCATGCCCGTAATTTCCTGCAAAGAGATCAATTTTCGGGTGCCGTCGGATAAGCGGGACACCTGGATGACGACATCTATCGCCGAGCTGATAAACCGGCGCATGAATTCCGTAGGGATGTCCAGATTGGCCATAGCCACCATGCTTTCCAGTCGCATCAGGGCGTCCCGTGGGGAGTTGGCGTGGATAGTGGTCAGAGAGCCGTCGTGGCCGGTATTCATGGCCTGCAGCATGTCAAAGGCTTCCTGGTTGCGCACCTCACCCACAATGATGCGATCCGGCCGCATGCGCAGACTGTTTCGCACCAGATCCCGGGCCAGCACTTCGCCCCGGCCTTCGATGTTGGGGGGGCGGGTTTCCAGCCGCACCACATGATCCTGGCGCAGTTGCAGCTCTGCCGCATCTTCGATGGTGATAACCCGCTCGGTATCCGGAATATACTGAGACAGCACGTTCAGCAGCGTGGTTTTGCCGCTGCCGGTGCCGCCAGAAATGATAACGTTCAGTTGAGATTTGACAATACCCTGAAGAATCTCCCCCACTTCCGCCGTGAAGGCTTTAAGCATGATCAGGTCTTGCAGCATCAAGGGATCACGGCCGAACCGGCGGATAGATAGAACCGGCCCGTCGATGGCCAGTGGCGGGATGATCACGTTTACCCTGGAACCATCCGCCAGCCGGGCATCCACCATGGGGGAGGATTCATCGACGCGCCGGCCCACCGAGGAGACAATTTTATCGATGATCTTCATCAGGTGGGCATCGTCTTTAAACATGGAATCAGACAATTCCAGCTTGCCGAAGCGTTCCACATAGATCTGTTTGTAGCTGTTCACCAGAATATCGGCCACTGTATCATCTTTTAGATAGGGCTCCAGCGGCCCGAGGCCCATCACCTCGTCTTCGATATCGGTAAAGAGTTTCTCTCTTTCCGTAAAATTAAGCGGAATGGTTGTGCCGTCTTCTTCCAATATCCGACTGACCAGCGCTTTGATCTGGGCTTTCAGTGCTTCATGATCCAGAGAATCGATCAGGGTCAAATCGATGATATCGAGCAACCGGCTGTGGATGCGGTTTTTTAACTGAAAATAGGCTTCGGATACAATCTGGCGGGGCCTTACGGCTGTCGCAGCGCCTAAGGGGGATTCGATTCTTTTATCTATCTTTTTTTTGCTGCTGAAAAACATGCTTGCCTCCGACGGTTATACCCGGCATTGCGTCTGTCTTAAGCCCGATTGATTTTAGAACACCCACCACTTTTTTTTCTTTTTCTCTTCATGCTCGGGGGGGTCTATCAGCATGTCGGCAAGCTGTCGAAAACTTTCGGTAATCGGTAGGTTGGGGGCCAGCCGGTTCAGCGGCTGGCCTTTGTTGATGGCGGTAACGGTGGTTGCGTAATCGTTGGGGATGGTCCACATAACTTTTCGCCGCAAAGAAAGCTCCACATCCTCGAGGCCAATGCTCGCTTTTTTGATGAAACGGTTCACCACAATCCCGGTCATATCTTCCCTGGGATATCCCATATTTCGGAAGGAAATGAGTATATTGTTGGCATTGGCCAGACAGGGCAGGCTCTGAACGGCAACCAGAAACACAAAGTCCGACATTTCCAGAATCTTGACCGCAGCCTCGTTCAACTGCTGGCCCACATCCACGACGATGTAATCATGCGTCTGCTGCATTACCCGGAGCAACCGCATGATAATATCCGAGCTGACATGCTGGTTGTTGAAATTTCCCGGCGACGGCAGCACATCGACTCCGGATGGGTCTGCAGACAAGATGTTTTTAAGAAATGTGGGATCCAGCCGCGAAATATTTTTGGTGATTTCACTCCAGGAATAGGTGGGGTCGATCCCGAGAAACAGATGAATTTCCCCGAAAAGATTCATGTCCATCAGCCCGACAGATATCGCACTGCTCTTTTCCTTGATTGCCATGGCCAGATTCACGGCCACGGTGGTGGTGCCCACCCCCCCTTTGCTGCCCAGTACCGTAATGATCCGTCCGACTCTTGGGGCAGCAGCCACCCGGACGGCCTTCTTTTGCCGATCCATAAAGCGTTCGAGCGCGGTCTGAATTTCTGTATCGCTTGCACCGGGCCCAAAAAAACCTCTGGCCCCAGCCTGCATGGCCCGAATCAATACACTCTGATCCGGATTGTCGGATGCCAGGAAAATTTCCCCCACTTCCATCGATTCAGACGTCCTGTGTACCATATCAAAATCATGATCCGGGTCATCCCCAAGTTCAAGAATCAGCAGATCTGTGTTCCCCAGAACATTTTCTCCTTGAATCTCAAACACTTTGAACCCTTGAAGAATATTCACGATCTGTTTGTACAGGGCTGGTTCTTTTATTTTGAGCTTGACCCTGAATTTTTCTGCGGGCATCAGTTCCTCGCGATTGTTATGACTGAATTCGTATCGTTGGATAGTAATGGCTTACAAACATTTTATTAAATGTTTATTTTAGATGGGTGAATTTCCAACTTCAATTTATAGAATTTTTTATCCCGTGGTGTTTACTTAACCAGTCCAGGTATGCTTCCGTAAGATCCAAAATAAGTACACCCGCCCCCTCTTGTGTCATCTATAACATTATCACAAACTACACTTGCCTTGATGCATGGTGAACTGCCACATGGTACACCTTGAGATACTACATTACTACCAGAACCTACAGTAACACCTTTAATGCTAAGAGTAGCAAAACCGACAATTTCCGGTGTTTGATTCATTTGACCGCATGCTTTATTTACCACCGGTACACTCACAGTCCAAATCCGGGTAATTGGATCTCTCGCACACACATAAAGGTCTTGGAAGCATTGCCACAAAGAATTTGACAGCCCATTAGTGACGTTTGTAGTATCGCCAATATCTTTACCTGGTATGCTATAATTAGTCGATGAATTATTTCCGCAATGTGCGGTACACCCATGATCATGCAGTAAGGTATTTAGAAGATCTGTTAAGTTATTCGTATTTGCACCCTGATCTAATGAAGTCCAAGCACCACAGGGTGGGGGTGAATTACCGGTAAAAACAATGTCCGGATTGGCTTCACAAAATGGGCTGTCAAACGAAATAGCAATACATGCCAGCTCATCGGGGGGCACAGAGCAGGGAGCCGTCAAGGAAGCAGTTGAAGTTGCAGCAACAGCGACATTGGATATTCCAAAGATGCTTGCAAAAAATGTTGTAACAGAACCTATTGTTCCACCATTGGAAGGGCGTGCTGTTACCTGAACCGCATTAGGAACTCTGTCATGGGGTGCTGCAGATGCAAAAGTATTGTCATTAGTATCCCAATAACCTATTATAATATCACTTGATACGACATTTGGATCTTGCCCATAGGCCTGGTTATTGAGACGGATAGCAGATGCTACAGTATTTATCTGGCTTTGTTCACCGGAATTTAAAGTTAACGGCGGTGTCTTAGCTGCATAAATAGAGCTAAGTTCTCCCGCACCTGCCAAAGCTGCGGCATCAGCAGCATTCTGGAGTTCATTCTTGGCGACCATAACATAGCCAAGATCAACCGCCAGCGCACCAAAACCTAGTAAAGCGAAAATTGATAGAGCAACGATAACTGCCGTTACTCCACTGTTTTCTCTTAATTTCATGATTAAATGGTTTCGCTGTTTCATTGATTTTTCTCCTCATTCACTCATAACGCATAACGGTAACAGCCGTTAAAACAAGCGATCCGGTAAGACCTGTAAGAAAATTGGGAAGTACCAAAAAGCTATAAGGATAGCTTACCGAAACAGATAATTCGTCCCCAAAGCTTTTTGATGAGTTCGCATCGTTATCTAGCCACGTGATGCCTACAGCAGTGTTGGAAGTTCCAAAGCTGATCAGATAATTCTGGCAGTAACCATTTACTATTGTAGTAATTTCAGAATCGGAAAGTCTATTCGTCTTTGAAACGATCCCAGCCCTGGCCCCTTCACGGCTAGCGTTGGTAATTACCGCCTTGTCGTAAAGGATAAGTGCGAACTCGATGATTCCGAATAATAAAATTATTAGAAGCGGGAGAACAATGGCGAACTCCACCGCTGCTGCACCATTCTGTCGATGATTAGATCGTTTCTGCATGGCTGACCCCATTTCTATTTCAGGCCGATCCCACTGATGTTGATGTTTGTCACCTGAGCCGGTGGCTTTTCTTCAAAGCTCTTGTGATGTTTTTCCATTGCCTTTTCTGAGTTCACCCCGTTCATACCGTCGACAGTCTGATCATCCATTCCTGCATCGGGGTTGATGATGTGGTTGGTTTTGACGGCCTGATAAGATTTCCCCCAGTTGTCGTTCAGTACTTGCTGCCGTTGGGTTTCACAGCCAATCAAAACAGAAGCAGACAAGATAAGAACAGCCAGCCCAAGATATGTTTTCCGCATGTCATTACTCCTTGCGTATGTTTTAATGGTTTAATAGGCTTTCGATAAGCTTCTACTGGGGCAGGGTTCATCATGATTTTGGGGCAGCAGCCCCGAACTCCCCATCCAGAGTTCCCTTGGCTGAGGCAGCCCCCTCTTTATTGACCATGGAACTAAACTCCGGAAACGCCAGGTCCATAAATGTTGGTTCGATATAATTATCTGTGGGCAAAGGTAGCTTTTTCTGATTGCTGGGTTTTACAAACCGGGGTGTAACTACAATGACGAGCTCAGTTTCATTTTTCTGGAATGAACTACTTCGAAACAGCACGCCGAGTATCGGGATGTTTCCAAGAACTGGAAATTTTGATATGTTTTCTCGGGAATTGTTTAGTAGCAATCCGGCAATGGCGAAACTCTGTCCATCCCCGAGTTCTACGGTTGTGGTAGCCCTGCGTACGGAAAGCCCAGGTACATTAAAGCCATTGGTCGTTACAGAATTTGTATAATCAAGCTCTGAGACTTCCGGCGAAACCCGGATATTGATCCGATCCGGACTTAGTACGGTTGGCGTAAAGTTCAGTAGGACACCATACAATTTGAATTCGATAGATATATTACCATAGTCCTGAGCAACAGGATAAGGAAATTCCCCCCCGGCCAAAAAACTGGCGTTCTGGCCGCTCATGGTGATCAGGGTGGGTTCAGCCAGAACTTTAATTAAACCGTCTTCATTCAGCGCATCGATAAAGCCGGTCCAAGTAACCCTGTCTCCGAATCGAAACAGAGCATTCACTGAGGAAGAATACTGGCTACCCCATATTTGCTTATCTTTGTCAAAAGCCCAACTGGACAAACCGGATAGCATACTGGTCACAATATTCGTACCATCAACATAGGCAAAATTAATACCGAGTTGTTTCAAATCTCTCTTGGATATTTCTGCAACACGCACTTCCAACATCACCTGATGAACGCCCGCCACCTCGACAAGATTGCGAATTTTATCCTTCGGGGCGAAAGACTGGGCCATTGACAGGGCCTGATCCAGATTGGCGGTGCTGGAAACCCGTCCCGAAAGTGTGATATTGTCATTGGCGGCAACAACCCGTAAATCCTTTTCATCTGGCAGTATCTCATATAATCTCTGTTTGAAGCGGGAGATATCGAAAACGATTTCCAGATCGTAAACAACAGCCCTGTTATCCTGCCAGATTATCAGATTTGTGACACCAACACCTTTCGATGTAATATAAATTTCATTGGGGGACAGCATCATTATCGTGGCGATATTCGGGTCCGGTTCCGATATTCGTGATATCGGTCGGGCAAACTTGAGGGTTGTGGTTCTTCCTACAGTAAGAAACAGCTTCTGGGGTTCATTTTTTTCGATTGTGGCATTCAGGGGAGCAACTTCAATCCCGGCCCCCCAGCAATGTGCAGAGGCAACAAAAAAAACAAAAAACAGCATCAATCCCACAGCCGAGATTTTTCCAGGTCCTGATGAAGGCAACATGAGCATTTTTCTCCGTTCCGTTAGAATTGGTGTTTCGTGATCTGCCCTTCTTGGATGACTTCCACCGTAATCATGGGCTTGGCCGGTCGTTCAGCCCTGGGTGCCAGCGGCGCAGGCTTATCGAGGACAGGAGGCGATTTCTGGGGGCCGGTCGATTTGGGCAGCAGATGGGTCATGGCGACTTCGTAGGTTGCGCCCTTGGTGGCAATTGTACCCGAATCCACGGGACTGCGCAGAGCAAACTGGATTTTGCCCTGATTGCGGGTCAGTCCGAGGATTTCCGCCTCTTCCGGAGTAACCTCCAAGGTGTACACATCCACCGGCGCGGCATCGCCTTTATCGTTTCGCTGCATCAGGGTGCCGCTGGCCAGTACCAGCACATTTTCCAGCACGAGCTTGGTAATTTCAGCATCCGTGGCAGGGTCTTTCCAGGTGACCAGCACATCCACGCGGTTGCCGGGATAAATGAACCCGGACAGGCCGATGACCTTGTCTCCACCGACCGCAACAGCCCGTTTTCCCTCAGTGACCAGTGCAGACACCCCGCCGGTCTTGATATCGATGGATGCCAGTCGGTGTTCAAGAATGAGTTCGTTGGCTTTTAAGGGGGAAATAGTGACCCGGCCCACCAAGGCTGCAGAATCGGTAAAGTGACCCGGCTCAAGTGAATTTATAAGAAAATCCCCTTTCTTGATCATCTCGACGGATATTTTGGTTCCGGGAATCATATCCACGGCCGCAACCTCCGCCTGAACGATATTGGCTTTATCTGGCTCTACATTGGCAACGACCTTTGGAGCAGCCTGCCGCTGCATCCAGGAATAAATGAAAAAGCTGCCCGCCGCTGCAATAACCAGGGCCAGAAAAATGGGGCCCATCGCTCTCCATCTGCCCATTGATCACTCCTTTTATATTGTTACTGAAAGTGTCTGCAAGCCAAGCATCCGCCCTGATGCTGTATCTGCCCTTCGGCTGTTTGCCGCCATGGCCGATAAAATATATTTTATCTACATTTTATCTATCGCAACTACGCCATGCTGTTAGAATGAACGTGGAATTGTATTGCATGAAAAGAATTGCAAGTCAATCAGATATCTGCATAAAAAATAATCATGAATCATGCTGGGGTACCCCCCAAGATATAAAAATGACATTCATCCGCTTTAAACTGATTACTGATCACTGTAAATGTTTGAAATTACCCTGGGCATTTCCCAGAGGGGAGGGAGTTACAGAACTGGAGGCTTGAAACTTACAAAGACATAAAGCCGTGAAACAGACTGTACCCCATCCGTTCCAGAGCCATATAAGTGATAGTTCCCAGCGCGATGGCCAGACCATAGCACAGCCGGGGACTTTTTTCGTAATGTTCGGTTGATTCCGGCGCCCACTGCCGGGTGTAAACCAGAGATTTGATGCCGGTAATCATGTTGACTATGATGGCCCTGGTATGGGTTCGATACACCAGCAGCAAGATGCCGGCATAAAACCCGCCGACGATGGCCGAGTACAAAAAAGAGATAAAGACCCCTTTGGGGCCCAGGGCAGCACCCACAGCCCCCATGAGCTTGGCGTCACCGGCTCCCATACCGCCCAGCAGGTAGGGGCCGATCAGCAAGGCTACACCGAGGAGCATGCCGCTGGCACTAAAGATGAGGCCGCGAATGCCATGAAACCAGCAATGGTAAAAAAAAGAAAACGCAATCACAGAGAAATTAAGTAGATTGGGTATTTTCCGGAAACGGAGATCATTTACCGCAGCAAGGATTAAAGCGATGCAAAGAAAACATACAATCGGGTTCGATATCAAAGGAAGCACAGCATTTATCTTTAAAATTTCCTGATTATAACGGTCTTGGGATTCTGACCGTAAACAGAACTGACAGCTATCCAGTATGATTATTTCAAAATACTATCGGTCGAAAGTGTAGGACTATAGGAGTTCCCGACCAGCAATTTAACAATGGCAAAAAAAGATGGAACAGGAACCCCAAGTTGAAATAGATTTAGATTTTATCAGCTCGCATTTGTGACCTGAGTTGCTACGTCTGAGAATTTGGTATTAACAGCATTGCCAAGAAGCCCGGCGCCTACAATAATTACCACAGCAATCAATGCCACTAGCAGCCCATATTCCACGGCTGTTGCCCCTTCTTCATTTCTAAAAAAATCGGTCAATTTTTTCATTTTTCGTTTCCTTTCCTTTTAATTAGTTTGTTTATTTCTAACGGCTTCCCCAAAATCAACACGGTGTTCAACATATTTTAAGAATACTATAGCATTTTTCATATGACTTGCAATAAATTTTCTGCTGAAAATGGTTGAAAATAAGAGATAATCGATGAAAAATATAGATAAAGCAGGTAAAACAATATCAAGTCATATGAAATATATTATAAGGCTATTTTCTGTCAATTTTAAATACTAATATGCCTCAGTGTTTATAAGAAAACCAGAGTAATGGTTTAAATCAGTGGTTGTTTATTATCTAATTATTTTTACATCGTCAAGTAAATTACAATTCATTGGTAGGATTATCGACTTGGATGAAAAAAACTGTAGTATTTTTTTAATTATCACATTGATTCAGCATTGTCCGGTTAGAAAATTGTATCCAATTATATCCTATTGCTGAAAATAGTATTGTCTTTTATGATGCCATCGTCCTTCTTGGTACACCAGGAGTCAATCAGAGCAAAACTCCAATTCGCGTTGTCGGTTACACTATCGGACACAGGTGAATTACTGGATTGCGACAGATCGCTTTGACTTGTCCGCCGAGCAAGTTGCTGAGGCCTATAAACTCCGCTGGGACATTGAAATATTCGCAGTCTCAAGTGGATAGCCTGTTGATATTTCATAGTAATCTTGTTAGTTTTGAGTCATAAAACACATAGAACTCATCCAACTTGCGTTGATGTTGGCACCCCCCTGGAATGTTGTGGAGTGTCAATTAGATATTAACCAGACCCGCCTGGATATTCATCTGGACTTTTCCGGGGGAAGCCGCTTTACCTGCCCTGATTGTGGTCAAGCAAACAGTGCGGTTCATGATACAGTGCCAAAATCATGGAGACATCTGAATTTTTTTCAGCACGATGCATTCATACATGCGCGGGTGCCCCGTATCAAGTGCAACAACTGCGGCATCAGGGTGGACCATGTTCCCTGGGCCAGAGAAGACTGCAAGTTTATGCTGCTGTCTGAAGCATATATTATGCTTCTGGTGCCATCCATGCCAGTGAAAAGGATTTCTGAATTGGTTGGCGAACACGACACCCGTTTATGGAGATTGATCCAGCATCACGTAAAAAAAGCAAGATATGAAGCTGATTACGCCAATGTCAAGCAGGTCGGAATCGATGAAACCTCCAGCAAGCGCGGTCATAATTATGTTACCCTTGTTGTCGATTTGGAAGAATCAAAAACCATCTTTGCCTTCGAAGGCAAGGAAACACTACCTTTGTGAGCTTTAACTCGATTATTAAGATTTTTATCGAAAAATACATAAATATTTGATTTGAGAGGTTTATTGAAAACTTCTTGATTTTTTTGAATTAAATAATATCAGCATGTTACAATAAAATTTGAACATCGAGTATCACAAAAGTTCCTGCGAAAGATCAGCGGTGCCAAGTGATTTGATCTCAGAACGAATTTTGAGAATAGTTTCTAAGAGAGGCCAATGTGATTCACACAACCGCAGACAATATTACTATCAAGGATCAGCTTTTTATGCTGTTTCTGTTGCTCTTGCCCTGCTTATTCATACATTTCAAGTTTGACAGCGATACCTATTGGCTCATTAACAGCGGACGATATGTAATAGCGCACGGAATACCCCATATTGAACCATTCACACTTCATCATGGGCTTCATTTCGTGATGCAGCAATGGCTGTCAGCAACTATGTTTGCGTTCATCTACAATACCCTCGGTAGTCTGTTTTTGTTTGTGTTTGTCGCATTTATCAATGGGTTCATTATATATTCGATATTTCGAATTTGCATGCGCACTAGCGAAGGGAATTTTCTCTTGTCATTTACGATTTCTTTCATCGTGAGCGTTCCTCTCAGAGCTTTTATGGTACTCCGTCCGTATTTACTATCCATCCTATTGTTTTCATTGGAATTAAATTTGCTTGAAGCGTATCTTCAAAAAAAACATTTATTTGAAAGAGGGGGTTCCAAACCAGAAAATAATAAAATAAAATGGCTTACTTATATCAAGGTATGTTGTGCAAATTTCAATTTCAAAATGAACGCCATACTGTGTGGGTTGCCGATCTTGTCTGCGCTGCTTATCAATCTGCACGCTGCAATGTGGCCGTTCTTTTTCATGCTGATGATACCGTATTTTATCGACAGTTTTCGTTTCAATCTTTGGGGCTTAAAAGGCCAAGGATATTCATGCCTGCCAATTGCCACCGCCGCCGCTTTGTCTTTTGCCGCTGGTTGGATGAGCCCATACGGTTTTGAAAGCATGACCTATTTATTTCGATCTTACGGCAATGCATATGCGTCAACCATGATCTCCGAAATGCAAAGCTTCGATTTTAAAACCGTAAATGGAATATTTGTTTTTATCATTTACTTTTTCCTAATCATGATTTTCTGTTTTAAACATAGAGCTGAAACTCGCCTGCGGTACGCGCTCTTGATTATCGGCACCGGGTATATGGGACTGTCATCTATCCGAAACCTCAGCCTGTTTCTAATCTGTGGCATCCCTTTTGTCGCGCAGCCATTAAAAACTATACGAATCCTCAAAACACCGAACAAGCAACCTCGCTTCCCTTGGTTCCGTTATGTACTGATGTGTATTATTATCGTATGGACCGGGTTGACTTTCTACATTCGTGCTGAGAAAAGTGAGAAAGATGCCGAAATCTTTTTGCCAATAAAGGCGGTAGACTACATCAAAATGCATGTGAACAAAGAAAGCATTCGATTGTTTACTGGCTATGATACTGGCGGATATGCTGAGTTTAAAGGACTTCGTCCGTTCATCGACGCCCGAGCTGAGGTTTTTTTAAAATCAAATAACCGAAAAGAAAACATTCTTGACGATTATTTCAATGTCTCACTCGGCAAGACGCATTATCGGGAATTAATTGAGAAGTATAAATTGACGCATTTTTTGGTGGGAAAGTCCGATATGCTGCTCTTTACTTATATGTCCGAAGACCCCGATTTCGAGCTACTGTTTACAGATGGCGATTTTAAAGTGTTTGCACTCAAAAACAGCGTTAAGTTAATTTTTTAGTGCAGCCTGGCAAGGTCTCATGTTTTAGTGGGCGCGAAGCCAACCCCGAAAGGTTTAGCCAGCAACCGAGCGGTTTTTTGGACAGTGCCCCCCCCCCCCCTTGAGTTAAGCATAGAACAGCAAGATAGCGGCAACCGTAAGGTTGAAATATTAAGGCCACGAAATAAACATACCCATCATGAAGACTCAACCATTAATCGTCGGTGTGCTTCGATCTTATCCAACAGGCTGAAACTAGTGTGAACGGATTTTATTGTTTCGCCACGCTGGAGAATTATCGGCTCCTGAATCGGCCCTAACCCGGTGGCATCTGCCAGATATCTTACTTTTCTGGGATTGATGCCCATAATGCGGCAGGAAGTGGCATCGACGGCCGGAAGGTTTTTACCCATTACCAGAACGCCGGCTGTCTTGGGTGTGCCCATGATCGGACCGTCACCTTCCATTCCCACAATACCATCGACAATTGCAAAGTGCGGCTTCAACGTAGCGTTGATGTCCAAGATGGCCGATTCAATCCCCGCTGCATGAAAAACATTCTTCGGCCAGCCGTAAAACATTCCCGGCATGACACCAAACAGATTCTTCATAGAAAGTGTAACGCCGGCCCAGTGGTGTGTCTTCATTTTCGGCACTGAAACAATCCAGTCCACTTCCTTCAATATGGTCGGAAAGGTCAAGGACTTAAGCCGTGTGGCATGTCCTGCGTTGGGTACTGTAAACCAGGACTGATAATTCAAATCCATAAAGCGGATTCGATCTTCCCGCAAGATATCAGTGAGGCCGGATTCTTCCAACACCCGGAACGAGTCGCGACAATGACCGGGCCCTTCGGCAACAAGAACCTCATGTGCCCCAAACCCCATGAAAGCCTCGATTGCCCCCCGCAGTAGCAGGGGATGTGTTGTTATATGGCCCATACCGCGATGCGGTTCGACAAGATTAGGTTTCAGAAGGACGCGTTTTCCCCGGATTTCATTTTCTGTGACATTCAACTCTCGGAATCCGGCGCTGATAACGGCTGCAATATTTTCATCATAACCGGCGACTTTGCCGATGAAGGCTTCTGCCGTCTGTTGCTTGCCATCGCATCCGTAAAACAGATTAAATCCTGGCAACGAAGCAAAGAGCAGTCCAGATGCATACTTCAAGAACCGGCGCCGGTTCATGCGCATAAAGCTATTTTTGAAGTGCCGGTTAGGCTTTTCGTGAAGCAACGAATTCAACAAAATCACCACCCGAAAGATAGGCACATTTTAAAAGCGATAATAAAGTGGTGCCATAAACACCATATGTTTGCTGAAGATTTAAACTTTCGATAATCCATGTGTCGCTCTGAGGCGGCTTATCCTGCCACGCGCTAAGACCGATAATTGCCCAACCCAGAGATAGCGGCGTGCGGCAGTGTTCGACCTCATTTTTAAGATAGAAAAGACTTTTCTCGATCGCACCTTTCTCGACCAAACCGGACAGCGCTGCAAGTGCGATTCCAGTAGTATCAGGCTGTGGCAATAGCACCTGATCATAAACAATAGTATTGCCGTAATTCCACCCCCCGTCCGGCAATTGTCGATCGTGAATCAATCTGACTGCCTCTTGCACTCGGGTGTGCCGGCTGTAACCGCAGAGTTTCAGAGCAAGGATCGCCGATGCCGTCGGTACCACCCATGAGAAAGTGTTTTCGATCCAGGGCCATCCACGCAGAGACGGATCATGGGCAAAGAGCTGATTGGGGTTCTTTTCGAAAATGCTGCCCGCTGCCTGAAGCATGAACTGGATCGCCTGTTCCTGATTATTGCGGTGTAAAAGCGAACCGTGCCAGGCAAGGGCAGACAAAGGCGTTGGCCAGAATGCCTGCGGGTGGTCATCTGATATGCAGACCCTGCCATCTTTCAATTGGCTTTTTGCCAGACAGGATCTGGCGCGTTCCACAGCATCGCCAAGTGCATCCTCCCTGATGGCCAGAATGGCCCAGGCAGTGGAATCGGTTCTGTAAGGTGCGGCTGGCAATTCGCAAAAGCCGCCGCTTGTCAGTTGGCGATCCAGCATGTGAAAGGATGATTCTGGGATTTCGGCTTTTGACATGGGCGATTTTTTTTCTGTAACACTTATTGTTATAAGTCTTGTCAGTGGGAAATGACAAAAAATTGTTTTTTTTATTCTTTTCTGTTAACAGAGCTTTGGTATAGGGTCAAGCTTTTTTGAGTGGAATGCAAACAGGTTCGGTTAATCGATTTTGCAATATTTGGTAATCAAAAATGAATATAGCATCTATGCGCAATAACGCTGAAAATGCGATTATCGTTGGTGCAGGCCCGGCGGGGTTGACCGCAGCTATTGAACTGCTGCGAAACGGCAGGTTCCACCCCATTGTACTTGAGGAAACCGACCGCATCGGCGGTATTTCCGCAACAATTCGACATAACGGCAATCACATGGATCTGGGAGGGCACCGGTTTTTCTCCAAAAACGATAAGATTTTGCGTTGGTGGGCATCTTTTTTGCCTATGCAGAGAAAATCTTCCTGCGACGATAACCCGCACCAACGCAATATGAAATTCAATGAAGCTGGCCCCGATCCGCAGCAGGAAGATCGCGTAATGCTGCTTCGCCGACGCATCTCCCGCATCTATTATCTTCGCAAGTTTTTTGATTATCCTATCAGCCTTAAACCACAGACATTTTTTAACCTGGGGTTACGACGAACCGTAGATGCTGGCATCGGCTATATCGGCGCAAAATTCTTACCCCGAAAGGAAAATTCTCTTGAAGACTTCATGATCAACCGCTTCGGCGCGCCGTTGTACCATATGTTTTTTGAGGACTATACCGAAAAGGTCTGGGGCGTTCATCCAACCTGTCTTTCAGCCGATTGGGGTGCGCAGCGCATCAAGGGGTTATCGATAACCAAAGTTTTTTTGCAGGCAATAAAAAGCATGAGGCGGAGGCGGAGCGATTGGACACAAAAAAACACCGAAACTTCGCTGATTGAGCTGTTTCTGTATCCCAAATATGGCCCCGGTCATTTTTGGGAAACCGTGGCCGATGAGGTGATTCGGTTGGGTGGTGAACTGCATTTTAACAGCAAGGTGACGGCTGTGAACCTTCGAAACAGTGTGTTTGAATCGGTCGAAACAGAAAATAAGAACGGTTTAAAAACGATATTTGGCGGAAATTGCCTGTTTTCATCAATGCCGGTAAAAGATCTGGTGGAGTGCATTCGTGGACAAACCGTTCCGATGCCCGTTTTTTCTGTTGCATCTCGTTTGCCTTATCGGGATTTTATGACCGTCGGGCTGCTCGTGAATAAAATCAAGCTGATAGACAATAGAAAATCTAACGGTAGGCTTACCGATAACTGGATATATATACAGGAGCACGATGTTAAAATAGGGCGGCTGCAAATATTCAACAACTGGTCGCCCTATCTTGTTAAAGACCCGCAAAACACCGTCTGGCTTGGACTGGAGTATTTCTGTAACGAGGGGGACAACCACTGGAACATGCCTGACGCCGATTTTATCCGATTTGCCGTGAACGAACTTGCTCTGCTCAATATCATCACACCCAATGCAGTGCTGGATGCTGTACGCGTGCGGGTCAAAAAAGCGTATCCGGGTTATTACGGTGCTTATACCGAGTTTGATTCCGTCCGCCAATGGCTTGATACCATCGAAAACATGTATTGCATCGGTCGTAACGGGCAACATCGGTACAACAATATGGATCATTCCATGCTCTCGGCAATAGAGGCAGTAAAAGCTTTGCTTAATGGAACGAAAGATAAGGCAGCAATTTGGTCGGTCAACAGCGAGGAATGCTATCATGAATCTCAAAAATAACCGGCATGCAGATATCAAGATCAACAGAATGGAAGAAGAGAGGGCAAATGGTCGAAACAATCGCATGCGATATTACGGATAAAGACAGGCGGTTTATGCTCCTATTGCTTTTCATCCCCTGTTTATTCATACGCCTGAAGTTTAACAATGACACTTATTGGCTCGTCAACAGCGGTCGATATGTGATAGCGCATGGAATTCCCCATATCGAGCCATTTACGATCCATCAAGGACTTCATTTTGTGATGCATCAATGGCTATCTGCAGCGGTATTTGCGCTTATTTATGACACACTTGGCAGCCCATTCTTATTTTTGCTCGTCGCACTTGTCAACGGTTCCATTATCTATTCGATATTCCGACTTTGCCTGCGCATAAGCGATGATAACTTTCTATTATCGTTCACAATCGCATTCGCAGTAAGCATTCCTCTCAAGTTGTTTATGGTACTCCGCCCATATTTGTTCTCTACATTCCTGTTTTCGATAGAACTTAACCTTCTTGAAACCTGGATTCAGACTGAACTTAACAGCAGAAAATGTATTTCCACAACAGAGATTGTTGAATATAAGATTTTCGCTCATAACAATACTTCTTGTCGTACCGTACACAATAAGAATATTATACTGCTTGGTCTGCCGATTCTGTCTGTTTTTCTGGTTAATTTGCATGCTGCGATATGGCCGTTCTTTTTCGTGCTGCTGGTACCATATTTCATCGACAGTTTCCGTTTCAATCTCTGGGGCGTGAAAGGCCAGGGATACTCATTTCTGCCGCTCAGTATTGCTGTTGTGTTGTCTCTGGCCGCAGGGTGGATAAACCCATACGGTTTTGAAAGTATGACCTATTTATTTCATTCCTATGGGAATGAATACGCGTTGACACAAATCACAGAAATGCAAAGCCCCGATTTTAAAAATGCGTTCGGCATTTTTGTTTTTATCATATATCTTTTCATCATCATGTTTTCCTGTTTTAACCAAAAAGGCGAAACTCGACTGCGATATGTACTGTTGATCGTCGGTACGGGATACCTGGGACTAGCTTCTATCCGGAACTTCACTCTGTTTCTGGTCTGTGGCATACCATTTTTAGCGTACACATTAAGGGCAGTAAAAATACTCAAAACGCCAGGAACACAGTCTCGTATTCCATGGCTCCGCAATGTATTGATTGGCATTCTTATCGTATTCCTCGGAACAGTTTTTATGATTAGTGCTGGAAATAGTGAAAAGAAAGCTGAAATCTTTTTGCCAATTAAGGCGGTGGATTATATCAAGACACATTTGAATACAAAAACCATTCGATTGTACGCCGGTTATAATACCGGCGGGTACGCAGAGTTCCGTGGGCTACGACCCTTCATTGACGCCCGTGCTGAGGTGTTTTTCAAATCAAACAACCAACAAAGCGACATTATAAACGATTATTTTGATGCCACAATCGGCAAAACGCATTATCGGGATTTTATCGAAAAATACGAATTAACTCATTTTCTGGTAGAAAAAACTGATATACTTTATGTTTATCTGCCCAAAGATACTGCTTTCGAGTTGCTTTTTTCGGACGGCGATTTTAGCGTGTTTGCCCTTAAATCCGTGGCTGGCTGAAACATCAGACCTTGTTAAAAACGGTTGATTTTTCATGAAAATATCGGAGGTCGGGATAATTTGTAAGAAAGGATTATTTGGTAGCAAAACTGATATGCTCTGTTTATTTGCCCAAAAATCCTGATTTTGAGATTCTGTTTACGGATGGGGGATTTTAAAGTATTCACACTCAAAACCGCGATCAACTGATAGACTTAATGAATATTTTGGGTTCATCGTGTGTAGAAATCCACCTGGGTACTTTTTTATAAAAAAAATCCACACACTGAATCTCAATTTGTCATTATAAAATCTGATGCATGCCCAAAACTGAGAGGTTTGAAATAAATTAATGAAAATTTTATTGGTAAGAACCAACTATAACAGCCATATCATTACTCCTCCGTTGGGTATAGGATATTTATCGTCATATTTAAAACAAAATGGTATTGATGCACTAATTATTGATGCATTAAGAGATAAATTGAACAACACACAGGTAATGCAATTAATTCTTAAGGAGAAACCAGACGCTGTCGGCATAACTTGCCTTACTGCTTTTTATGATGAAGTTATAGATCTTGTAAAATTAATTAAAAAAAATAAATTTATTTGCATTATTGGTGGAGTTCATACAACGTTTTTGCCTTATCAAACGCTTTTAGATTCAGGGGCTGATTATGTAATTTGCGGTGATGGAGAACTTGCTCTTACTGAACTGGCTAAAAATAATTTTATCAATAATAGTGAGATACAAGGTGTTTATTCAATAAGTAATTTAAAGAGTGCTGATCAACCTATTGAAAAAGCAAAATCAATCTTAACTTTGGATAATATACCATTTCCTGATTGGGATCAAATTTCACCCATTTCTTATCCAAAAGCACCTCATGGCGCCATAGTAAACAATTTCCCTATTGCCATAATAACGACAACTCGTGGTTGCCCTTACGATTGTACATTTTGCGCGAGCCCACAGTTTTACGGCCGCAAAATAAGATTTAGATCACCAGAAAATGTAATAGATGAAATCAAGTATTTAATAAAAAAATATGGCGTTAAAGAAATTCATTTTGAAGATGACAATCTCACTTTAAAACGCGAGCACATTGAAAAAATATGCAACTTGATTATTCAAAACAATATTAAAATCAGTTGGGCTTGCCCTAATGGAATTAGGGCAGATAAGGTCGATGAAGATTTGATCAAATTAATGGCTAAAAGCGGATGTTATTTTTTTGCCTACGGAATAGAATCCGCCAATCCGCAAATATTGAAGAATATCAAAAAACAAGAAACTATTGAACAAATAGAAAAATCCATTGAA
This sequence comes from uncultured Desulfobacteraceae bacterium, assembly GCA_903953895.1. Lineage (GTDB taxonomy): Bacteria > Desulfobacterota > Desulfobacteria > Desulfobacterales > Desulfatirhabdiaceae > RAAP-1. The sequence continues at coordinate 21,366 of CAJBLH010000140.1, forward strand.
ATTGCTGATAGGCTGGGTATTTCTTGTCAGGGCTTTTTTATATTTGGTTTGCCAGGTGAGACGCTTGAAACTATTAAAGAAAGTATCGATTTTGCAAAAAAATCTAAATTATCGCGTGCACAATTTTTAATATTAGATGTTCTTCCTGGCAGTGAACTATGGACAATATTGAAGGGACAGTTCAAGCCAAATTTTAGAAAAAATAGCTATAAAGAACCCGAATGGCTTCCAGAAGGTTTAACAGTAAATCAACTTATTGATGCACAATCACATGCATTCAGAGCATTTTATTTTAGACCAAAAATATTTTTTAAGCTTGTAGGTTCGATTAAATTTGATCAGGTTAAGTTTATAATACGAAGATTGGTAGATTATAATGTCTTCAAGAAATGTTCATAATGGTTTTTCAGTTATTATTTAATTCATTAACAGGGTCGAGAACCATATGACACATGAAAATAAGTGGTTAAGGCTCCTTCCCTTCGGATTATTATTTTTATTATCATTGTCTTATTTTTTTTTATTTGTTCGTGTTTTATGGAGGATAGGTGATGAAGGTATCTTGGTCTATGGGGCACAATTGGTTGCTCAAGGGGCTTTGCCTTCCCGAGACTTTTTTGAAGTTATGGGACCGGCTTCCTTCTATTGGTTGGGCTTTTTTTTTAAATTGTTTGGTATCAATATAGCGGTGGTGCGTGCAGTACTCATACTTACCAGCGCCTTGACTATAGTATTACTTTATTGGCTGACACTAAGAATCTACAATGGCCCTTTTGCCATCCTCCCCAGTGTTTTTTTTATGATAAGCGGCGTTCCTTTGTGGCCAGTGGCCAACCACCATTGGGACAGCAACTTCTTCGGGCTGCTGGCAGCGGGCACGTTTTTTCTCTGGCAAGATTACAGCCGAAAGTGGCTCCTGGCTGTAGCCGGGGTTCTGGCAGGAATCACATCCTGCTTCATCCAACAAAAAGGATTGTATCTTATCCTGGCAATGGCTTTTTTGGCTTGGTACTGTGGAAACCGCACCGGTCAGGCAAAACTGAAGATAGTGACCGAAGAGGCAGTATTGCTGACTGGATATGCAGGTGTTGGCTGTCTAGTGTTGTTGTTCTTCTATTTTTCTGGAGGTTTGTATGAATTGATTTATGCTAACGTAATCTGGCCCATATCCAACTATAGCAATATCAATGTTGTTCCTTATGGTTTTGGTTTGATGAAATTCTATTATGCCAATTTCATTGAAAACTTTCAACTTATATTGCCATACCCTATATACCATGTTGTAAGTATTTTAAACCTTACACCTTTACTTATTATATTTTTCATGCCCATATTACTTTTTGGATTTACAGGGCTTGCCTGTTGTCAACAAGCAACCAGAGTAATGATTTATAATTCAGCAAAAGGTCTCTCATATTTGGTACTTGGCTTCGCATTGTGGATCTCGGAGTTGCACCGCAAAGATATGATACATCTTATATACGGCTCACCACTGTTACTTATACTCCTATTCGTGACTTGGAGCTACTGCTTCAGCAAGAAAAAGTTTCTTCAATCGATTGGGATCAATTTCATTATTATGTGTATTATCCTGTTTGGCAGTTACAATGCATTTATTGCCACCAGCGCAAATCAAAAAATTGTCAGCCGCCGTGGTGTATTGTACGGTTTCAAGGAAGATAATGCTTTAAAATATTTAATAGAAAAAACCAACCCTGGAGATTATGCTTTTGTATACCCTTATTACCCGATGTATTATTTTCTTGCCGATTTAAAAAATCCAACACGATATACATTACTTATTGGACATTTCAATACTGAGATTCAATTCAATGAGGTGATAGAAAATTTAAAAAAGCAGCATGTCAAATACGTATTATGGGATACGTTGGTATCTGGTGAAAACCTTAAGAAATGGTTCCCTGCATATGAAAATACATCTAAAGGGAATCTTCACTTAGAAAAATATATAGAAGATAGCTATGAAACTGTCTATATGGAAAACGGGATAAAAATTCTTCGCCGTTTTGAAGATAGGCTTTCCAACTGAATACCTGGATTGCCAACCGGGTCGACCAAAATAGATATCCAGCCTGTTCTCTAAGTGCGATTCCGCTTTGATGTTTCCACAATTTTATAACTTGATCGATCGGCTGAGGCAGCATCCCAATGAGGGCTAACCTTTAGTTTCACGTGCCAGTCCCCAGATCAATTCATAATGGCCGGTGTCCTCGGACAGTTGCACGGAGCCCGAGCTTATCAGCAGGTCGATTTCCGATGGAAGATAATGAGTCAGAAGTATTCTTGCAATGTCACGAAAGCATCCCTTGAAAAACCGGTCGTGACGGATGGTGACAACGTTTAAGACGGAAAGTACAATTCCCCCACTCGCGGGGGGGAGAACGACTTGTGTTGCTCTGAAACTTGTCTTTCAAAAACCTTTAAATGGCTATCACTTTGTTTTCAGTTAACCGTCTCTCCCCTGTGAAGATGATTGGGGTAAAGGATTCAAAAAATCAGATTATGACCGCGCTAAGTGTACCTGCCGCGCCAACACAAAACTTTTCAGACACACAATGATTCGTTAATGATTCTAGTCAGATAAGGGGTGTCGCTCGGCCGACACCCCCCCTGATGTATGCGGCTGTAAGGGATACACTGAAGGTCCGGCTGACTTCTGTGTACGAACAGCCCATAGACATATCTTCCCCGCTGGTCAGAGCATCACGTTGTGGTCTCCTGGATCATGTGAACCCAGCTTTGATCCGTGTCCGCTGGTCCATCAGTTCAGATTTCCGGACACCATACGCCATCCGGGCCGTTTCATCGTTCGAGATGTTTTCAGCAGGCCCAAATTCATTCCCGATATCCTTTTATCTTAGTGATTTTATTTAAGTTAAAAATCAGGTAACTTATCACC
>CAJBLH010000141.1 GCA_903953895.1 uncultured Desulfobacteraceae bacterium
ACATTATCGAATTATATCCTGAAACATAATATAGATGTTGATGTCATTATCAATTGAGCCACCATTTAAATGATTTTTTAATTCGCGATGTAAGCGCAATTTGACCATTCCGATGGTGAATGCAGCCAGGGAGTTTGAAAGTCGTAAACACACCGAGTATTTTTTCAAAAACCGAATTCCGAGGATGCGACGGCCAGGGAGGAGGATCGAAAATAGCCGGCCACGCGGTCGTAGCGGATGCTGCGGGCTAAAGCCGGAATGTAAAAATCGTGTAGAATATCCACCGGACGACCATCAGAACCGGCGCTGGAAGTCTTATAGGAAAAATGCCAGGGGAAAGATTTGAAATTGGTGGAAGGGATTTCTGGCATAATGTCTCAGGAAAATGAAATACCGACACTGGCCGCTATTCTGGTTGCAAGTCGCTTGAAATCTCCATAACAACTTTTTACAGCCTCGACGTGAGAGCCAATTGCCCCATCGGCGGATTTGAGAAAAAAAATGGGCTTGCGAACCTCCATTGCCATTGCCATCAGGCTTCTGTAGTGTTTGAGCAAAGACAGACAGTATGGATCCTGTTCAACAGCGGGTAAAGACTGAATGGATTCATTCAGCACCGCATCGCGATAGACGTGTGGTATTTGATTCATCCACCGCTGATACGCTTTTAGCGGTTGGTTTCCGAAAGTACCCGGTTGCATGATGATATAACCGATTGGCTGCATCACGCTTTCAGGCATCGGAAAATCATCCGGCGCCTTTTTGAAAAGTTCCATCCAGATGGTGCGCCAGTCCCGCAGGGTGGGGCCAAGGTTTTTCAGCCCCTGAAGAGAAAACAGGTTCGGCGCCAGTGAAAGGCAATAATGATCGGCTGCGATCAACGCTGAACGCATGATGGCGTTCAGCCGACCAACGTCTATCAATACCATTTCTGCACCCCGGGCAGCACCGGTTTGCACAAGACGGTGAAACGCCGTCATGGTGCGAAAGGCGGATTCATCACGATTGATGAGTGCGTCTTCAAACCTGGATAACGCAAAATCACCGGGAATAAGACCTATGTTTGCTGAAATCATTTCAATATGCGGATTGGCAATGTCGCCGCACCCTTGAAGAACCGGTCGAATGGCGCCATAAACCGTTTCTGCGTGTTCTTCATCTGACCAAAGGGTTTCCATGCGTTCGTCATTCAGAAACATGGCTGTTAAATTGGCCTGCGGGTCCAGATCGACTGCAAGCGTCTTGATGCCGTGATCGGCAAACATCCATGCCAGGTGATACACCAGAGAGGTCTGTCCCACCCCTCCGTTGGAGTTGAAAAAACCTATTGTCTTCATGCCAGCCTCCGGAATATCTTGACCAGAAAGGAATGGGGATCGAACTCAAATTCAGCAGGAGGATTGCCGTTTTGAGCCAGAAGCATCTGTGCGCGTTGAACACCGTAGCCGAACCGGTTGACAAAGCCGAGAGATTTCATCGCTTCGGCAATCACGGGATTGCGGTAACTGTTTCGTGTCGGAAAGTTTTCCTGCGTAGCTTCCCCATACAGGCCGCCGGAGTTCAGAATTTCAATGTGGTCAATAAACGCATAAAACCGAATGGGCGAATTGCTGTCATAGTTACGGTGCATGACTGCATTTATCAGCAGCTCGCGCAGCGCCCACTCCGGATAGTCCGGAAGCAGTTTTTCCGCAAGTGTGCTGACGGAGCGCATCCTTGTCTGAATCAGGAGTTTAAGCCGAACCTCCAGTTCATGCATCACGGTGTGAAGGTCTCCAGAGATTTCAGATTGATCTTCGGGCAAATCGGTCAATTGTGTACCCGGAAACCTGATGTATTGAACATAGGCTCCTGGCAGAAAAAAACGGGGGTTTTTGCCGAACAGCAGGATACCCGCATGAGTTGGGCAGGCGCGCTCCGGATCATAAAATCTCAGAGAAGCCAATTGGTGTTCGACAGAACGGTGGTTGCCTGCAATGGTTTCCAAATCAACGGCTTCCCGGCGATAGGCATCAAATTGTCCCAATGCGATGTCATCAATTGTTGCCTCAGTACAAGGGCGGGCATCAAAGGATCGTGCCACCGCCATCCTTCTTTCCGAAAGCACGCGTTCTTCCTGTTCGCTGGCAATCGCCTTTCGCGGCCCAACGCGGATGTAAATGCGCCCTTTGTAACGGACAGGCGGAATATCCGATGGATAGACTTCCACAACAGCCACATCTCCGCCATTCAACCCAAACACAGCTACATTCATGAGGGGTTGAGGCAAAACGTTTCCATCCGATCGAATGCCACCAATGTTCTTCAGCAGTTCATCGGTAACTTTCAATCCGGAAAGCGTCCCATTGTCATGAACGCCGATAAGAAGATAGCCTGGTTTGCGATGGTCGGGAAGATCATTGGCAAAAGCACAGATTGCCTGACAAAATTTATCCATTTTTGTCGTTGACGTTGTACGCTCGATATAATCGGCTTCCAGATCGGACAATATGTCTTTTAATTGATCTTCGTTTATCATGGAGCCTCCATCAGTTTCCGTGTCGCCATATGGCTATTTCAG
>CAJBLH010000142.1 GCA_903953895.1 uncultured Desulfobacteraceae bacterium
CGTCACAACAAAGATATCCCCTGGTATATGGCAAAGAATGCCTGGGGACGCTTTTTGACAGTTGATGAACAGCCCGATATCCGATTCTGGAAATTAGATGACCTAAGAAAGTTTGATCTCGGTGGCATGAGTAATGACGCTCCCTATGGTTATTGGGATAGCCATGGAAAAACACAGAAACAGGTACCTGGCACAAACATTTGTACGCTTGAAGAAGTTTTTCTGCTTGTCAAAGCTTGGGGTAACGATAAAGTTTACTTGAACATCGAGACAAAATCCTATCCATATGCTGTAAACCCAATCAATCCTGATCCAGCCGTTTTTGTTAAGAAATTTTATGGCCTGGTAAAAAAACATAATATGCAAGAAAGGGTTTTCCTGCAATCCTTTGACTGGCGCACATTGATTGAGATGAAGAAGCTTGACCCGAGAATTCCGACAGTTGCATTGACCGGCAACCAGCTATCGTGGAACAGCGAAGGAGACGAAGGTGATTATCAATGGTTGAACCGAAAAGAGCCTTCACCTTGGATGGCGGGTCTTAACATTAAGGACTTCGATGGTGACATTGTGAAAGCAGCGCACGCCATTAATGCAGATGTGCTATCGCCATATCACATCGAATTAACAAAAGAAATTATAGACAAAACACATTCTCTTGGAATGCGTATTGTTCCATATACAGTCAATGATCCCTCAAGAATGAGAGAACTCATTAGAATGGGCGTAGATGGCATTATTACAGATAGACCGGCAACCCTACGAGTGATTTGTCAAGAACTCGAAATAAAGCTGCCAATGCCTGATCCAAATCCTGCTGGTAAACCTTACTATACTGGCGTTGATGGACTATGATAATTGACGATCAATAGTGACGATTTTATGAGGCTGCCGTTGATATTCTGGATACCATATTAATGTTGACACGGGAACGCGACTTTAGAAATTGTTCTGTAGCTGATTATCTATATAACAAATTGGAATCAAAGGAATAAGGTGAAGAAACTCTATTTAATGCTTTTATCGTTGTTTCTTGGCGGCTGCCTAGGAATGCCGAAATCCGTGACTCCGGTCAGTGATTTCGAACTCGCTCGGTATCTTGGTAAATGGTATGAAATTGCTCGGCTGGATCATTCTTTCGAAAGAGACCTGGAGCAGGTCTTTGCTGAATACTCGTTACGGGAAGATGGTGGTGTTCGTGTCAGGAACAAAGGTTTTGCCACAAAAACCAACACCTGGAAAGAAATCGAAGGGAAGGCGTATTCTGTCGAGAAAACAGATGAAGGGTATCTGAAGGTCTCTTTCTTCGGCCCATTTTACGGCTCTTATGTCATATTCGAACTGGACAAAGAAAATTATCAATACGCATTCGTTACCGGCCCAAATACATCTTATCTCTGGCTTCTGTCCAGGACACCAACCATTGATGATGAGCTACGTTTTCGATTCATTCAAAAGACTGGTCAACTGGGTTTTCAAACATCAGAAATCATTTTTGTAAACCAGAAATAGAGGTAATGGATGCAGAACTGTTCATGCAATCACCAACAGATGAATACCAGTTGCGACTCGACAAGCATTCAGGAAACGGCTGATTCGCTGGTCATCATTCGAGCAGATATGGCGTTAGCCGAATCTGTTGGGGTTGATGATCCTTTTGCCCACTTGTTTGTAACGGAAGCCGGTAAACAAATGGCCTCAATAGCCATATCTGTTGACCCTTGTTATGTAGCCTTCAACCTTGTTCGTTACAGACATATTACCGAGCGGATTCGGGATGCCATTCCACGGTATCATCAGATATTGTTTCTTGGTGCCGGGTATGACACTCGTTCTATCTCTATGCCAGAATTCAGGATTAATCCAGTTGAAGTGTTTGAAGTAGATTATCCTGAGAAACTGACCATGAAACAACAGATTCTGATACAGGCATGTGTCGAGCTTCCATCGTATATTAGATTTGTGCCAATGAATTTATCCCAGTCAGGACTTCTGCATCACCTTTGTTCCATGGGGTTTCGCCCATCTGATCCAACTCTGGTAATCATGGAAGGGCTTTTGTTTTTTCTGCCTTCTGAAACAACGAAACGGTTGATCAACCCTCAAACTCTAGAGCTGGCACCTGGAAGCACTGTCATTTTTGATTACTGGTCGAACGAACGAATCGACATGTTGAACCGTCGAGTCGAAGAGAAATTGGGGAAACGGCTGTTTTCATTGTTCCCGTACCCTGATCATCCATCCCAGTTTCATAACATTATGATCGATATGGGGTATCAGGATATCGTTATTAGTGATCTGGATATCCTGGTATCGGAAATTTACCCGGGATTTCGGAACAACCATCAACCCGATCACTGGTTTGTCGTGCAGTCGGTTTACAAGAGCAATTATTGAAAAGTAAGATAAGGTGAACGGGAATATCGTGCCGGCTGGATTCCTGTTGACACAGAAACAGTGAATGAATAATTGATTGATATCGGGTATGGCCTATAACGGCAACAAATTCATCTTGGAAAGGGGCTAATAATGCTGAAAAAAAATTCTATGTTTATTGTTTGTTTTATTCTGGCAATTCCACTGCTGTCTTATGGTTTTGACTGCAACAAACCGGATTTTGGCGCAAAACTGGAGGATATCAATAAGGACGGGTATTTTGTGAAGTATATGGAAAAAGGGGGAATATCGTATTACAATTATACCGGCCCGTGTCGGATGGATGCACACAGTAATTATAACCCAGCTATTTCATATGCATTTATCGACGGTCAACTTTATGCACGGATTTTAAACATATCTGAGAGGGATAATAGTATTGAAGATATCAAAAACAAGATGGAAAAAAACGTCTTCAAACAGATCGGAACTGCACCATTTGAAATCAGGTTGGACGGAGACTGGTGGACATATCAATGGTTCAACGAAAAAGACAATCTGAGATTCAAGGTAAAAATTAATGATAAAACAAAAGCGAGCAAAAGTGCCTTTTACTATGAACCGCTCCGAGCGAAGTTACCTAACTTAAAAGAGGAAGATGATCCTGTATATCTCAGGCACTGATAATCTGCAAAGCGGCAGATGATGGCCAAAGATTTATCTGGAGACATAGAATTCTTAACGGCTGTCATGCCTGTGAAAACGCTGGTACTGCAACCATTGCTTATGATTTTGATAAAAACGGTAAATTCAAAGGCGCCAAATTATTAGACCTGA
>CAJBLH010000143.1 GCA_903953895.1 uncultured Desulfobacteraceae bacterium
TCAGTTCCGGCCATTGATTTGAAGACCTTTTGGAAAAGAAGCTCCAATAAACAGGGCGCTGTCGTTTACGGTAATAAATTCTTATAATTTTCCATGCAAAGTGTTAACTGAGAAATGAAGGATGCCCGTTTTTATTTTGTTTTTTCTGCCGTGCATGCGGCTTCGTCCAACCACAGTATGAGGTTTAAATTAGTATGATGAAGCAATTCGATGTAGTTATTGAGAAAGATTCCGAGGGATATTTTGTAGCTTCCGTTCCTGCCCTGAAAGGTTGTCATACACAAGCCAAGTCGCTGGATGTGCTTATGGAGCGTATTAGAGAAGCGATTGAGCTTTGTTTGGAAGTTCAAGGCGATTTGTTTGAACCATTGGATTTTGTTGGTGTTCAGCGAATTTCGGTTGCAGCATGACAACCTTCCCCAGCTTAACAGGTAAAGATTTATTGCTTGCCTTAAAAAAAGCTGGTTTTTCTATAGTTCGAGTTAGGGGAAGCCATCATTTTATACAACGTCCAGATGGACGATCAACTGTTGTTCCCGTTCATGCTGGCGAAAACGTTGGACCGGGCTTGATAAGCAAAATTCTTCGTGATTGTGAATTAAGCCGTGAGCAACTACAAAAACTCTTATAAATACCGAGTTTGCCTAACCCAATGCTCCAGCGGACTCCACTTCGCTCCGCCGTTGAGCTTTGCGTTACACATGAAACGCAAATATAGACTTTCAGAAAATTCATTTCGCAAGGCAGCAGGGAGGAGATTATACTGTAGTATATCTCCGACCGATAACGCCGCGAAATTATTTTTCTGAAAGTCTATAGAATACACGATGGGGGCATTTCGTTAGTATGCGCCGTTTTATAAGGTATCTTCAACACTTTACATTGGCACGTGGTATGATACAGACGGCAATACCGGTGACTTCAGTTTAACAAAGCAGTAAGCCATTTCTGCCCTCCTGTCACCGTTGGCGGAATGGTCAGCATCAGTGATAGACCGTTCCGTCAACGACTATTATATACTTGAGACCGCATAAATTTATGAATTCAGCAAATGAGGATCGCGAAATAGTTTTGCACGATAATTTATAACATCGCGAAATATGAAAATTTCATTTTCACAAATCTATCCGGTCTCAAGTATAACTACAAAATGTGTAACGAATAAGCGTAGATTGTGAGAGCGAAGCGAACCACAATCCAACAAACTTACAGACGGTCAAGAATAATCATTGCAAACATTGCCGCCTTTTTTTCGATGCCAAACGATGTTTCTGCTTTTCGAAACAAAGGATATGACCAGGCCGGTAAAAGAGAGCGCAGGGAAATGCCGCCGGACAATAGATAAACCAATGGCATCATAGGCGTAATTTCTGAAATTCTCCATTCAGGAAATTTTCTGGAAAAGATTTCCCGGTCACGTTCGAATAATATCCACGGCAAGGCCCCGTTTGCCCCAGACAGCGGTCCGGTAGCGGGGATTGACCATCCACCATTCACATCAAACGGTTCATGGTGCAGGTGGGTATAGACCCAGCGACTCCAGCCGGTATTCCACGGCTCCACCATCAGGCATCGGCCCCCGCTTTTGACACAACGCGTGGCTTCAGAGAAAAAGGCGGCCGGATCAGGAATATGGTGCAACACATCAACCAGAAGAAGCGATCGCAATGACCCTGCTTTAAACGGCATCGATTTGGCATTGAACACGATATCGATGTTAACCGAATGAAAAACCTCCGAGGTGATTGCCGTCGAATACAACTCTTTCAAAAAACCCGCGCCAGATCCGATTTCAACAACCTGGCCCTCTCCAGGAGGGATGTTTTCAGTCAACAACCGGTACCATGACTGATAAATTCGCCTTAAAAAGAGCTTTTCACGTATAATTTCAGAACGGATCATCGTGGTTTCAGGATCATCGATAGATAGATTCCTGGTGAGCGGATGGGCCAGCGCTGCTTTCAGTCGGTCAGACACGGTAACCCTCATTTGAATTTCAGCCGGCGCGCAGCAAATACAACCATCTTGAGAAGCAGCCACCCATGGCTCCAGCGGCTGATATTGGTTTCTCCATATCGCCTGGACTGATACCGAATCGGCACCTCCATGATCTTAAGGTTCTGTCGTGCAGCGCCAAATAACAGATCAAAATCTCCAAAGGGGTCAAACTCGCCAAAATAGCCTCGGCCTGCCGCAATTCTGCGATAGTCATCGGCCCATAACACTTTGGTTCCACAAAGGGTATCTCGAATCGGCTGCCCGAGCAGCCAACTGAATATCCAACTGAAAAACTTATTTCCCAGCAAATTAAAAAACCGCATCGCCCCATCCTGCATGGGGTAAACCAGACGGACGCCATTGGCGAATTCACCCATGCCGCTTGCCAGTACATCATAAAACCGGGGCAGATCTTCCGGAGGTACGGTCATATCAGCATCGAGAATCATCAACATATCGCCAGTGGCGATTTCGAATCCTGCACGGACGGCATCCCCTTTCCCTTTTCCCGGCTGCTTGATTAACCGATACTCGGCGGGCGGCAGATCGGAAATGGCGTTTTGAATCGTATCGAAGGTGTCATCTGTTGAATTCCCTTCTACAAAAATAATTTCCGTCCTGGCTCCCATTCTGGGAGTTCGTTTCAGGAGTTCTGCGATATGTCCCGCTTCATTCCTGGCCGCAATCACTACCGAAACAGAGGGTTCTGTTGATCTCTGCAATAAATCGGACGGCCGCATGACGTAGAAATTGGTCAGTGCTGCGAATCGAAATATAGGCATCTTCACCAGAACACGATTACACAAGGCTTCCACAAACGGAATCGGCGCCGGACATAATATCTCTTCCCAATGTCGAACAATATCGTATCCGGCAATCATGGACAGGTTGTCGATATCGACCGGTGTCAGCCAGTTCTGAGGCAAATTTGGTGTAACGATCTGATAATGTTCGGCCAACCTGCGCGGATACTCCCACAGATGACTATGAACGTTAAATATGATGCGGGTATGTTCTGTGCAGTACCGTTTGATATGTGTCATCGTTGCCTGAACATCCCACAAATCGTTCAATAAATCTGATAGGATGATGACATCAAATGTTGCGTCCCCCAGATCGCACGTCTGAGCATCTGCACAGATAAACTGAAATTTCGGATATTGAATCCTCGCCTCATCGATCATCCGAGATGAAATATCCACCCCAACACCCCGCTTCGGATCGAGCGCAGCAAGGAGCTTTCCCTGGCCGCACCCCAGATCGAGAATACTGTCGCATTCACCGATCACATGACGATAGATATCTGTCAACCGTCTATGGTAAAATACAGAAAGTAATCCAGGCTGGCGATTTGCCAGCGAACTCCAGTGGTCGGCCCGGGACTTGCAATATGTTTCGTGTTCATTTTTAAGTATGGTCATTTGGTATGTTCCAATCAGAAAATTAAATATTTGACTTTCTTTTACCTGATACCCCTGTCAAGAAGCGTCTGCAGGTAAATTCGATAGAGGTACCAGAACCCGTCTGCCTCCCCAGTCTCGCGTTCCTTTATCGGGCATCAAGACATCATGATTCGGGCGATATATCCCAAATGCCAGCGAAGTGACGTCACTGGATATGGGTTGCCCAAAACTTACGGCCCCATATTTCCATCTGCGGTTATCGAATGGAGGCGCATACACCAAGGGCATGCTCAGATTATGGCATATTTTGCCGGATTGATCGACAAGATGAAAAAACATAACCCACTGTTTGTTCGCATCTTCATGACACATTTCCTCCCACCAACATTCCACCTTTATACCTGTGTCCGCACGGCGCAGCAACAGAGCATGTAACGAATATGTCCCCATAAAATCAATTTCTTTCACCGCAAAATTCGTAGCATAACCAGACACATCCGCCTCGTTCCACCACCGCTGCTGCGAATTTGCCGCTATAAACTCAGGACGCCAGGAGTGCGCCGACACAAAAAATTCAGTTTCATTTTCAAACGATTGCCTATCAACAACTTCCAGCAATCGCAACACGCTGCCATCTGTTACAATCTTTACACCGGCACTCTCGTTTAACCCGCAAATCCATTCCTGAAAAAAGATACTTTCTGAATCAGA
>CAJBLH010000144.1 GCA_903953895.1 uncultured Desulfobacteraceae bacterium
ATTTGGGTTTTGAAGATTCGGATGAACTTTTCACACGGCGCAACTTGGTTTTCATGTCATCCGAATCCTCAAAGATTTATTCAGTGTTTCAGCCCTGAAATCACTGACACTCGGGAACTTCACTTATCGTCGTTGAATTGTGACCGTACAGCGCCGCAGTCTTGTTCGCCTTTTTCACAATCTCTTCCACCAGCCAATCCGGCGCAATCACCCGCGCATCTTCGCCGAAAGATAATATCCAGGCAATCAATTCCACTTCCGATGAGGCAAAGAATTCCAGACGGATTTTGTCATCGTCAATATTTGTGATTTTCTGATTCGGACTCCAGGTGCGCTCGGCGACATAATGCGCCCCCCAGCCGGTAAATTCCACCGTCACCTCGAAAGAATCGTCCTTCATCAGTCCGAAATTCCTGTTAAAAACATCGTTGAAATCGTAATCTGCAGGATATTCGAAACAGCGGTCCGTGATTTCCACTTTTTTAAGCCGATGGATGGCCAGCAATGGATCGAAATCCGGTTTTCTGTCCGGCTTTCCGGGATCGAGTGCCATCCGGGCGTGAAGATATACGGTGTCCCGGTAGGCGAATATCTTCAGCGGGCAGACAAGATAGGTCTTCGGGCGCTGCTGCATGATGGCCTGATACGTGAGCCGACAGATTTTCTGATGGTTCATGGCCTCGATAAGGAGGCGGATATTTTCCTGATGCGGGGAATAATCGATGGTTCCGGTACTGAAAGAGGCAAAATGCCGGGATGGCAGCGGCCCTGAACAGGCCATTAGATTTTTCTCCAAAGCGCATGCTGCATCATGTAAATTTGAATTGCCCAACAAGTGTTCGGTGAATGTCTTGCACATCTGCAGAGCGGTCATTTCCGACTCGGTCAGCGGAACGACTGGCAACTCACTACCATGTTTGATGATTTTATAAAAATTTTGCCTGCCCTGGATGCTTACTTCGATCTCGACACCGTACGCTTCCCGCATGTCCTTGATCAGTCTGCCGACGGTCGATTTTGAACAGTCGAGCAATCTGGCCAGTTCCGTGTGAGAATGACACTCTTTGGAAAAAAGCAGTTTGGCGAATGCGCGGATCAGTTTCTGCCCATAACTCCTGTGATCATTCAATCTTTTCTGCAAGGCCATTCTCCCCAAAAAAAAATGTATTTATCGTTCTGAGTTATGAAACGATAGCATGTTATAACACTTCGAACAATGAGATTTTCGTTCCGATGGCAATTCAGGAAAATCGACGGAGCGGATCGAACTCGCGGAGCGGTCATCGAAGAAAACCACCATCATTCCATGAAGGAGGCCCCATGCCATACCCCCATTATCATCAAAAGCGCAAAAAAAACAGTTCCCAAAGCATTCTGAAAAACGTGGTCGCCGATTACAACCCGCTGCTGGGCGCCTGGCTGATCGAAATGGCGCTGATGTTCAACTGGGAAAAACCGCTGGCCAGAAACCGGTGGTCGGAAATTTTCGAATGCCATCATTTCTGTTCACTGACTGGCTTGCCTTTTTTCGCCGATGTGGATGACGATGAAGAAGACATCTTCAAAAAAAAGCCGACGTCTGCTTTCTGCAAAAATTTGCTCAATCAACAGTTGGAAGAACTCCAGAGCAAAAAAATTCC
>CAJBLH010000145.1 GCA_903953895.1 uncultured Desulfobacteraceae bacterium
GAGGTCACACCCGTTCCCATCCCGAACACGGAAGTTAAGCTCTTCAGCGCCGATGGTACTGCCAGGGAAGCTTGGTGGGAGAGTAGGACGCCGCCGAAAATCTTTATATAAAGCCTGTCATCTTTGATGACAGGCTTTTTTGATTTTTAACGCTCTCGCACACAGCGTTTTCTGAACACTCCGCATAAATAAACTCTTCCGCTGTTCCGACCTGCAATGCAGCGTAACGCAGCATCCGGACTTTTTACGAAACCGTCCGCATTTGTAATAGAATTGTCTCACCCCATATCTTTTTTGCTTTTAAATACAATCCTCCGTAATATATCCATAAATAAAAAATAATCAAACTGCTGTGCGAGTTTAAAGTATGGGGGGGAGCTTATGAATTTTCCTGAACTTAAAATCGGCGATCTTGTCTGCCGCATTCCGATAATTCAGGGCGGAATGGGGGTTGGTATCTCCATGTCCGGACTTGCGTCGGCTGTGGCGAATGAAGGGGGAATCGGTGTAATAGCCGGGGCCATGGTAGGTATTGATGAGCCCGATATTACGGATAATCCGGTTGCCGCCAATGTCAGAGCATTGAAGCAGATGATCCATAAAGCCAGAGTGCTGACCAGCGGTATCATCGGCGTCAATATCATGTTTGCTCTGACGCATTACGCGGATCTGGTAAAAGCTGCCGTCGATGAGGGTGTTGACATTATCTTTTCCGGCGCCGGTCTGCCGATGGATTTACCCGGATATCTGAAAAACGGAGCGCGGACCAAGCTGGTTCCTATCGTTTCATCAGCCCGGGCCGCTAAGCTGATTTGCCAGAAGTGGCTGTCTAAATTCAATTATCTACCAGATGCGTTTGTTGTAGAAGGTCCAAAAGCCGGGGGCCATCTAGGATTTAAAAATGACCAAATCGATGATCCGGCTTTTGCCATCGAAAACCTGGTCGTTGAAGTGATCGATGCTGTTGGACCGATCGGCGCTGCGCGGGGTGTTACGGTTCCGGTCATCGCCGCCGGAGGCATTTATTCCGGTGCAGACATCCAAAAGTTTTTAAAGCTCGGTGCTGCTGGTGTCCAGATGGGAACCCGCTTTGTGGCGACCCATGAATGTGATGCCAGTCTGGATTTTAAAAAAACATACATCGAGGCCAAAAAAGACGATTTGATTATCATCAAAAGCCCGGTGGGAATGCCGGGTCGGGCTCTGCGCAACCAGTTTTTAAGAGAAGTGGATAACGGCAACAAAACCCCCTTCACTTGTCCTTACCACTGTATCAAAACCTGTGACCGCACCAAAAGTCCCTACTGCATCGCGCTGGCCTTAGCCTGTGCCCGCAAAGGGAAATTTAAAAATGGCTTTGCCTTTGCCGGAGCCAACGCTTATCGGATTGATAAAATCATATCCGTTAAGGAGTTGATCTCATCGTTGAAAGCGGAGTTTGATCTGGCCAGCTCCTGCTGAAATGTCTGCCCCTGGAATATCCCCCAACGCCAGACCGGGGCGGGGCTGGCTTGACGAATTTTATGTCACCCATTACCTGCACTATCTGGCTGCGGCCATGCTGCTGGGGATTGTATTCGGCAGGGTCGCCCGAGTACCTGATCACACTTCGCAGTCTGTATCGCAGCACGGCTTCCGGGTGGATTGGGTTGAAAAATCAGGGTCTCAGCTATAACTAAAAAATCTTGTCCGGATTCATGAGCCACTTGGGATCAATCGCTTCCTTGATCCGGCGCATCAGGTGATAGCTTTCGCCATGCTCCAGTTCCATAAATTTTCGCTTGCCAATACCTACCCCATGTTCACCCGTACAGGTGCCCCCGACAAGAACGGCTTTTTCCACGACGGCATGGTTGATGGCTTCCAGTTTCGACCATTCTGGCGTATCCGCGGGGTCTCCCACGAGTACCACATGCAGGTTGCCGTCTCCGGCGTGTCCGAAAACATACCCGATAACACCGTATTCATTCACGAGATTCTGAGAAAACACCACCATTTCAGGATAACGGGAAATGGGTACTGCAGCATCGACGATCAGGGTCTGTTTTTTCGTATGCGCCCGATGAATTGTCTCCCATGCCTCATGACGGGCGCGCCACAGGTCTTTGCGGGCCCCTTCTTCGGTCTCGAATGTAAACCCCACGGCGCCGCAATCCTCGCAAACCTCTCTGGCTAGTTCGGCGGTATCCTGTAACACGTTTTGACTGATACCGTGAAACTCGCAGAACAGGGAAGGTTCCTCCGGCAGTCCAAGATGCTTTTCACGGTTCATCAATTGGATCAGTCCGGGGGGCAGAAGCTCGAGCGCCGCAGGACCAAGACCCGATCCGATCATCAATGCCACGGCCCGGGAGGCGCTTTCCAAGTCTTTAAAACGGACGGTAGCCGCCAGAAAATGACTGGGAATGCCGGTCAGGCGAAGTGTGGCTTCGGTGACGATTCCAAGTGTTCCTTCCGATCCGACAAAAAGCCGAGTGAGGTCATAGCCTGATGAAGATTTTGGCGCTTTGCATCCAGTGTGGATAATTCCTCCTTCGGGCAGCACAACCGTCAGGCGCATGACATAATCGCGGGTAGCCCCGTATTTGACGGTCTGAACCCCGGATGCGTTGTTGGCGATCATTCCGCCGATGGTGGCATCGGCCCCCGGGTCCGGTGGGAAAAAGAGCCCGTGCTTGCCGGCCTGGCGATTCAGCTCTTTGCGGAGAACACCTGGCTCCACATCGGCCTGAAGATCCTGGGGACGGATATCCAGGATGCGATTCATGAGGGTCAGGTCTACCACAAGTCCACCCCGCGTGGGTACGGGATTGCCTTCGGTGCTGGTTCCCGCTCCCCAGGGTGTGGTCGGAACATCATTGGCATATGCCCACGAAAGAATGTGCGATACTTCATCTGTTGTAATCGGCCAGATGATTCCGGCCGGAAGTGATCCCTCGTGAAACGATATATCGCGGCGGTGAAGTTCGCGGTTGGACTGTCCGGTAGAGAATCGATCCGCAGCAACCAGGGCGGACAGATCGGCGATATGGCGGGATGTGAATGTTTCCATACTCTCTTCGTCTCCTTTACCGTTCAAAGTCAGTGGTAAACGGTGAGCGTTCAGATTGCTTCAGAATAATATAGATTTTGGCAGAAATCATCTTAATGATAAATCAATGAAGGCAGCCACAAAGTGATAGGCGGCCAGAAGCAGGCAATCAACAGCGCTGCTATGGCTGCAGCGACCAGCGGCATGACCGCGCGGCCGACATCTCCCAGCGGTACGCCGGAAATACCACAACTGACAAAAAGACATATTCCCACCGGCGGGGTCAGCATGCCGATGGCCAGATTGACGACCATCAAGACGCCGAACTGAACCGGATCCACTTCCATCTGAGGCGTTAATGCCGCCAGAACCGGAACCAGCAGTATCAGGGCCGCCGTTGTTTCCATGACACAGCCGATAACAAGCAGTGCCGCCATGACCAGAAGCAGGAGTCCCCAGGGCGGCAGACCCAAGGCGGCCACCGCAGAGCCCAGCAGTTGAGTCGTTTGTTTCATGGCGACCAGCCAGGTAAACACCTTGGCCATGGAAATAATAAAGAGAATGGTGGCTGCCGTGATCTGGGAGCGGACAATGAGTGTTGGCATATCCTTCCATTTCAGCTCGCGGTTGAAGACCATGCTGACGACCAGGGCATAGAAGACAGCCAGAGCCGCCGCTTCGGTGACCGTAACGATTCCTGAAAGAATCCCGCCCAGCACGATGACCGGAGCGCCAAGCGCCCAGAAAGCTTCTTTCAGCGTCTGCCATACCCGTTGCAGTGAAAAGTGCACCCGGACCCCGTATCCTTTTTGCCAGCATATCCAGATCGATACGGCCATAAAGGAACCGCCGAAAAGAACCCCGACCAGTATCCCGCCGGCAAAGAGTCTGGCGATGGAAACATTGGTTAAAAAACCAAAAATCACCATGGGAATGGATGGCGGGATGATGACGCCGATCGAGCCGCCTGCAGCGACCACAGCGGCGGCAAAGGCCGGCGGATAGCCCTGGCGGATCATTGCAGGGATAACGACGGCTCCGATGGCAGCGGTGTCTGCGGCTGCAGAGCCCGATATTCCGGCAAAAAACATGGACGCCACAATACAGGCGCATGCCAGGCCTCCCGGAGCCCACCCGACCAGGCTGTCTGAAAAATCGATGAGCTGCCGGGAGATTCCTCCTGTTTCCATGATCGATCCGGCCAGCATAAATAAAGGCACGGCCAGAAGATCGAAAGAATCCACACCGGCAAAAAGCAGTTGGACGATGGTCTGGCCCAGTGCAGAGAGTTGAACGCCTGCTGGAAAAACGCCCGGAGTCAGCATGAGTCCGATGGCCGGAAGACCGATGGATAAAGCAATGGGAAGCCCCAGGGCGATCAGCAGGAAAAGCAGTGCAAACAGCAGAATGACCGTCATTTCCCGCTCCGTTCAAAAGTCGTTGCCAGGTCCGACAGCACATGCACGATGAAAACCATCGACGATATCGGGATGACGGCAAAGGGAATCGACATGGGAATTTGCAAAGAAGCCGTCGTATGCTGCCACGCCTTGATCGTGTAGACGGTTCCAAACCAGGCAAGAATGCAGAAGCATGCAAGGGTTGCCACTTGCAGTGCCACAACGATAATTTTCTGGATGGATGGGCCCAGGCTGTGCCCGATACCCTTGAGCCCGATAAAGCTCATTCGTTTGTAGGCCGCTGTTCCACCGAGAAAGGTGATGGCCACCAGCAGATGGCGGCTGACTTCCTCGGACCAGCCAAGAG
The DNA here is from genome assembly GCA_903953895.1 of uncultured Desulfobacteraceae bacterium. GTDB lineage: Bacteria > Desulfobacterota > Desulfobacteria > Desulfobacterales > Desulfatirhabdiaceae > RAAP-1. Next base: position 4,799 of record CAJBLH010000145.1, read on the forward strand.
AAGCGCCGATATATCGTGAGAGTACCTGCGTAAAGAGGATGAGGCAGATGCTTGTGCCGATCACCAGCAGAATTTTCTCGACAATGGCGTTGATCCACAGGCTTATGCGTTGTAACAACAATATCATGTCAACCTGTCTTATCTTCCGGGCTGGATGCTGATTTCGAGCTTTACTTTACCAACTTGCGGATTTCTTCGATGATTTTGCGGGTATCCCCAGTGGTTGCATCCACAACAGGAGCCGTTACTTTCCGAAAGGCTTCGATATCCGGACGCTCTTCGACCTGCATGCCGGCATCCCTGAGTTCTGCGATTTGCCTGGCCTCGTTATCCCGGATATAGGCGCGGCCTTTCAATGATGCTGTTCGCGCCGCATCCATGATGACCTTTCGGTCGGTTGCGGGCAGATTGTCCATAAAGGATTTATTGGCCACAAAGACCAGGGCCGAATATACATGCCGGGTCATGGAAAGGAATTTTTGTCCGGCTTCGTTGAGTTTGGACCCATAAATTACGGAGATGGGATTTTCCTGGCCATCGATGACCCCCTGTTGCAGTGCCGTGAAGATGGGCCATGCCATGGGAGTGGGATTGGCGCCGATGGCTCGCCAGATAGCCAGGTGGGTAGGTGCTTCCATAGTTCGGATTTTTAAACCTTTGGCATCTTCCGGCGTTTTGATGGGACGCTTGGAATTGGTGACATTCCGGAAACCATTATCCAGAAAATGAAGGGCCGTGAAGCCGGCCTTTTCGAACCGTTTGGCGAAATCCTGGCCGATGGGGCCGTCCAGAGCAAGGTCGGCAGCTTCGTAGGAAGGAAGCAGAAACGGCATTTCCAATGCCTTGATTTCAGGAACGAAAGCCTCGATGGGGCCGGTGGTGCAAACAGACATCTGGGTGGCGCCGACCTGTATCTGCTGCAGGGCCTGGGTCTCACTTCCCAGCGCAGCCGAGTGATGAACAATGATGGCGTATTTGCCGGGGATGACTTTGTCGATTTCTTCCCTGAACCAATTGGCTGCCCGGGTGTGTACGAGTTCCGGGCTCGTGACGATGGCAATGTTGATCTGTGTTTCGGCTAGTGCTATGCCAGCAAAAGCGGTTAGGAAAGCTGTAATGATAACCGCGTTCATATAAAAACGCATAGAATGTCTCCTTTTCGCTAAAATATGTGATGGAAATGAGTTCATCTGCTGCCGCACCGATTGATATCGAGACTAATTATGCAGTAATTGAGGGTGCCCGCATTGTCAAGATAAAACTGGATTTACGATATCACGGCGGTCAAGAGTACAATATGTACGTGCCGTTCCTTTGAATTTATTACATTTCCACCAGCAGCAGCCATCCGGAACACAGGATGATGGTGATGATCATCGGGATAAAGGCCGCCTTCAGATAAGCCATGAAGGAGATGGGATAGCCCGCCCGCTCGGCCATGCCAACAGTAACCACATTGGCGCTGGCCCCGATCATGGTGCCGTTGCCGCCCAGGCAGGCTCCCAACGCCAATGCCCACCACAAGATGCCGCTCTGGGCTCCGGGAATGGCTGTTGTCAGATATCCCACGATCGGCAGCATGGTGGCGGTGAACGGGATGTTGTCGAGGATGGCGGAGGCTATGGCCGATACCCACAGAATCATGAGAACTGCGACAGTGAGGTTTCCCTGGGAGATATCCTTGACCCAGCCGGCGATGATCTGGATCAGGCCGGTTTCCTCTGCCCCGGCAACGACCATGAAAAGCATGATGAAAAAAATCAGCGTGGGCCACTCGATTTCTTTTTCAAGCATTTCGACGATGTCCACCCTGCTGATCGCCATCAATATGGCTGCTCCGATCATGGCGGCGATACTGGGCTCCATATGCAATATGCCGTGAATGATAAAAAGAAAAATGACAATCCCGAGAGTGGTTCCGCATTGAATCAACAGACTCTTGTTGGTAATTTTGTATTCATCCCGAAGCTTTTCGATCATCTTTCCTACGTCTCCCACCTGGGCCTTGAGGTAGTCTTTTTTGTACCAGTACAGAAAATAAATCATGACAAATACAAGGCAGATCATATTGATGAGAGACATATTCTTGATAAAATCAACAAAAGACAGTTTGGCGTAGGATCCGATCATGATATTGGGGGGATCGCCGATCAGAGTAGCGGCGCCGCCGACGTTGGAGGCGAAGACCTCGGGCATCAGCAGGGAAATCGGGTTGATCTTTAATGTCAGCGCGATTTCGATGGTTACTGGAATGATCAGGAGCATGGTTGTAACGTTGTCTAAAAATGCTGATGTCACGGCGGTGATGAACATGAGGATGGCCGCCAGAACAAAAACGTTGCCTTTAGCCATTTGATAGGACTTATAGGCCATCCACTGGAAAACACCGGTTTTTTTCATGACTCCGACGATCATCATCATGGCCATTAATAGAAAGATAACGTTCATGTCGATGGCGTGAATGGCCTCTTCGTATGTCAGAATGACAAAGTTCGGGTTGAACGATCCCGCAGTGTAGGTAATGGCAAGAAGAACCGATGCGCCCAGAAAAGCCGCCAGGGTACGGTGCATAAGCTCAAAAGCAATCAGTGCATAGACGATAATTAAAACGAGGCTGGCGATCCAGAAAGCGGGGGTGATGGCCCGGATCAGGCTGAAATTGCGCTGAGCCAGGTAGTGGTCCACGCCGTTTTCATCGCCTTGCTCCCAAACGATGTTCATCAGAGAAATATGTCCCGAGTTTTTAAAGGAAGGTTTTTCCGCTTCTATCTGTATTTTTGCTCCGGCCAGCGAGCCTTTGGGCAAAGTCAGCTCCGCTTTATAACCACCTGATATTGAAGTGGTTACTTCCTCTTTGATATGTATCTTCTTGCCATTTAAAAAAAACTGGAGAGCCACATCTTTCAGGGGTTTCCCCTGATCGTTGGTAATGGTTCCGGTCACCACCAGGATATCGGTCGGATCACTGCCGGCATGTACCACAGCCACGGAGGCCAGTTCCATGACCATCAGCCAGATCAGAAGCGCCCCCATCATTAATTTATTTTTTGTCATTGCTAAAAAAAATCCTTTCTTGAATGATATAACTCCATTTCGGCCGGCAAAAAAAAGAAAGTCAAAAAACATTTGATTTTATATTGATTTCAACCCGCTGATTTTTTTGGCCTTTTCTGCGGCGACATCCTGGTACAGCACCTGAAGGGTTCGTATCAGCGTCAATCCGCCCATCAGCGGTATCAATGCATAAAGGCAGACCATCGGAATCTGCATAATGATGGTCGTCTGGCCGGTACTTGCCTGCTGAATGGCCATCTTCCACCCGTAAACCAGCATGATCAACGAAAATACGATGGTCGCCAGATTGCTGAAAACAATCAAGGGAAATCGGGTTCTGGGAAAGAATTGAAGCAACACGTCCACCTTGATCATGGACCTGTTTTTGACCGATACACTTAAACCGATAAAAGTCGTATAGATAAGTACCAGTTTTATGTATTCTTCCGACCAGGCCAGGGTGTAATTGAAGCCATATCGCAGAACTACATTTGCAAATAAAGCCAGCAGCCCCGTCATAACCATCAGGAAAATGCTCCATTCCTCAAACAATGTCAGACCTTTATCCACAGTATTCAGTATCTTTTTCATCATGTCATATTCTCCTTTGCATAAAACTGATTCAGAGCCACGCGGTTTTGTTGCAATCCATTGAACACGGTTCCAAATAAAAAAGCCGCTAAACACGAATAAATCGTGATAGCGGCCCGACCATCATAATTCCCTCTGAGAAGACTACGTTCTCAGACCCTGGTGAAAATTAAATTTTTCTCTGTTGAATAAGAAAGCGCTGTCAGCGCCCAAAGAGTTTCTTAACCATCCATTTTATTTTCCATTTGTATAAAACTGACTCAGAGCTACGCGGTTTGGTTGCACTTCATTGAACACGGTTCCAAATAAAAAAGCCGCCAAACACGAATAAATCGTGATAGCGGCCCGACCATCATTACTCCCTCTGAGAAGACTATATTCTCAGACCCGAAAAAAAAATAAATTTTCAACCAATTATCATAACCACCTTATGATGTCTATAAAAAAGCAGATTTGCAGATATTGACGTATTCACCTTCTGCCAAAGCTTTCACGATGTCTCCCGTTTACAGGCGTCACAAATGACATGAATCAGTTCATCGAGATTGCAAGGCTTGGTGAGATAATCGAAGGCCCCGGATTTGATGCCTTCCCTTGCGGCAGTTTCCGATCCATGACCTGTCAGCATGATGACCGGCATGGCTGGATCCATCTTTTTGAATATCTTCAAAACCTCGATCCCATCCATGTCTTCCATTTTAAGATCCAGAACAGCGCAGTCGAAGTGTATGCTGCGAAGGGTTTGAATGGCCTCATTTCCGCTGGTGGCGGCCACTGCAACGATGTTTCTTTTGGCCATTCTTTTGGCAAGCACGCTGACGTAGCCGGGCTCGTCATCCACTAGAAGCAATTTGATCGGGTCTTTATGATACACTCCTGCGTCAGGCATTGTCTGTTCCTCTGATATAACCGTTCACGCGATCCTTGATCCCCCCAGATTTAAAGTTATACTCCGTGCCGCAGTGCAATCTCCTGAATCCGCGCCTGGGCAATCTTTTCATTATGTTTATCTTTCTTGGCCCTGGCTTCCTGTACCTTCTGCAAAAGCATATCGATATCACAGGGTTTCATGAGGTAGTCGAATGCCCCCAGTTTCATGCCTTCAATTCCGGTTTCGATGGTGGCATGGCCGGTCAGCATGATCACCTCAACCAGGGGCAGGGTTTTCTTGATTTCCTTCAGGGTATCGATACCATCCATTCCCGGCATTTTGACATCAAGGATCACCACGTCCACATGACTCTCTTGATCGAGTTTTGTCAACGCTTCAGGTCCGCTGTAGGCTGAAATGACGGTTAGATCCCGCTTGATCAATCTTTTGGTCATGGTTTCCACAAAAGGTGCTTCATCATCCACTAACAAGACAACTGTTTTCATTTGGAACTCTCCTGTTATTTGAACAATTATTGTTGATTTTGGTTTTCGCTCTTTGGCGCCGGCAGATGAATGTGAAAAGTGGAGCCCATTCCCACGCTGCTGTTAATGGTGATATCGCCGCCCATTTTCTTGATGATTCCATAACAGATCGACAGCCCTAAGCCGGTTCCCTTGCCGACAGGTTTGGTGGTAAAGAAAGGATCGAAAATGCGATTCATCATCGCTTGCGGAATCCCTTGCCCGGTATCGGCCACATCGATTGTAACATACTGGCCATTACGCCTGCTGGTGATTTCGATATTACCCCCACCGGATCCGATAGCATCGATGGCGTTGTTGATGAGATTCAGCAGCACCTGCTGCATTTCCGAAGGCGATGCCCCCACCTGCGGAATATCCGGATCCAGGTGCGTGACTATTTTTACGTTGTTGTATTTTGCCTGCTGTCCCGAGATGCTGACGATTTCCTCGATAATATCGTTGATCAGCACTTCGCGCACCCTGGGATCGGTTTTTCTGGCGAAACTGAGCAGCTTGTGGGTAATTTCCTTGCATCGGCTGCCCTGGGTTTTAATCTGACTCAGAGCACGGCGGAATTCTTCCAGGTTTTGACACTGTACCAGGTCTTCTTCATCCAGCAGATCTCCAATCCAGCCGGCTTCTTCAACCATGATGGCAATGGGATTGTTGATTTCATGGGCAATGCCGGAGGCAAGTTCTCCCACGGAGGCCAGTTTTCCGGCTTCGATCACCTGTTCGTTCATCATCTCCTTGCCCTGATCGGCTTTTTTAATATGTGCGACCATTTTTCTGGAAAGCAGAAACGCCATGACAGTGATACTGACGCCCCCGATAACCAGGATGATGATGGACAGGTTACGTGTTTGATTCAGATCGGAAAAAGCATCCGCGTCCTCCTGTTGATACACCAGAATCCATTCTTTGTCTTTCAGCGGTGTTATCAAGTAAATGAAATCCCTGCCCGCGTAATTGACATTACCCACCGATATCCCTCTGTCTCCGAAGGGTTTTCCATCGATGGTGCCCATTCCGATATCATCGGGTTCAATGGGCTTGTTCATCTTTGATGCATCCTGAAAATCGCGGATGCTGATAAATTTCTGTTGAAATTCCAGACTCAGTTTGGGGTCCAGGCGGGGCTTGGTCTGAAATTCCCCCTCTTTGTTGATGATGAAGGCGGAACCGGTTTGACCGATATGCACACTTTCCACCAGTGCGTTGAATACCTCGAAATCGACGGTGGCCCGTAAAATCCAGTCTTTTCCGTCGTGTTTCTGCTTGACCGTAATGATGAAATGGGGTTGCCGGCGAAGGCCCAGAAACACGTCGCTGATATAATAATTCTGATGGATGGCCTTTTTGAACCATTCTGTCTTGCCATAATCCGCTTTTTCAAGTTTGAAGGCGCCTGCGTATGCCACCTGGAGGCCCTGATCATCCACCACCCCCAGATCGACAAAAACGCCCCCATAGGATTTTTGCAGGATGGCCAGTTTATGGTTCAGATATGTTTCATCTTTTATCTGGTCGTAAGAGACCGAGTTGGCCAGATTCACCACATAGGCCAGTTTATCATTTAAAAACATCGTAATGCCCTGCTGATGTTTTTGAACCACCTCCATCAGGTGCGCGATCACTTTTTCGCGGTAGGAGTTTTCAAACCGGTATTCATTGAGGGCGCTGATCAAGAGAAGGGGAGCGAACGACACCAGGATTACGATCAGCATCATATTTCGCATCAGTGCCCGGTAATAGGGTTGTGTTTCCATTTGCTCCCCTTTCGATATCAACGGATAACCAATATTTCAGCACCGGTTTGTTTTTTGAGTTCTTCCAGATGATCTTCGACGCTTCCATCAAAAATGGCTTTTTCGAAAAAAGTTCGGGGTTCATGGCCCAGCACCAGAAGATCGGCTTTTTCCTCCTGAACCACTTTTATCAATACGTCGAGTACCAGACCTTTTCTGAGGATTTTCTTTGGAACCACGCCTTGAGTTTTGGCGATTTCTTCGGCAACGCTCAAGAACTGCTCTCCGAGGCGGTCCAGGGATTCCGCCACCGCTCCAGAGGTGATAGAGCCACTGCTGCCCCTTTTTAAAAAAGATACGTCCACGACATAGACATAAATCAGTTCGGCGTGAGATTGACCGGCCATCACCGCGGCTTCGAGTGCGGCTTTCTGGGAATGCAGGGATCCTGTCACTCCGCATAATATCTTTTGATAACCCATATTGACTCCCCTTGTTGTTGATTATGAGAATTCAGCCCGGACCCCATACTGTCTGGGCCGAACCGGCATGATTATATTTCCACCAGCAGCAACCACGCGGAACACAGGATGATGGTGATGATCATCGGGATGAAGGCCGCCTTCAGGTAAGCCATGAAGGAGATGGGGTAGCCCGCCCGTTCGGCCATACCCACAGTGACCACATTGGCGCTGGCCCCGATCATGGTGCCGTTTCCGCCCAGGCAGGCTCCCAGAGCCAGCGCCCACCACAATACGCCACCTTGGGCTCCGGGGATGACAGTCGTCAGATATCCCACGATCGGCAGCATGGTGGCGGTGAACGGGATGTTGTCGATAATAGCAGAGGCCAGGGCGGATACCCACAGTACCATCAGGATGGCCACCACGAGATTGCCCTGGGAGATATCCTTGACCCAGCCGGCGATGATCTGGATAAGACCGGTTTCCTCGGCCCCGGCAACGACCATAAAGAGCATGATGAAAAAAATCAGCGTGGGCCACTCGATTTCTTTTTCAAGCATTTCGACAATATCCACCTTGCTGATCACCATCAAGACTGCCGCTCCGATCATGGCCGCGATGCTGGGCTCCATATGCAGGATGCCATGAATGATGAAAAGAAAAATGACAATTGCAAGAATGGTTCCGCATTGGATCAAAAGGCTCTTGTTGGTGATCTTGTATTCTTCCCGAAGCTTTGTGATCATCTTTCCCACATCCCCTACCTGGGCCATCAAATAGTCTTTTTTATACCAATAAAGGAAATAGACGATGGTAATGGCAAGGCCAATTACATTAACCAGGGATAGATTCATGATAAAATCGACAAATGACAGTTTGGCATAAGATCCGATCATGATGTTGGGGGGGTCGCCAATCAAGGTGGCCGTACCGCCGACGTTGGAAGCGAAAACCTCTGGCATCAGCAGGGAAAGCGGGTTGATTTTTAATGTCAGCGCGATTTCAATGGTTACCGGAATGATGAGAAGCATGGTTGTAACATTGTCTAGAAAAGCCGAAGTAAGTGCCGTGACGAACATGAGAATGGCAGCCAGAACAAAAACATTGCCCTTGGCGGTCTGATAGGATTTATAGGCCATCCACTGGAAAACGCCGGTTTTTTTCATGACCCCGACAATGAGCATCATTGCCATCAAAAGAAAAATCACATTCATGTCGATAGCATTTATGGCTTCTTCATAAGTTAAAATGACAAAATCCGGATTGAATGATCCGGCTGTATAGGTAATGGTAAGAAGAACCGATGCACCCAGAAAAGCTGCGAGGGTCCGATGCATGAGTTCGAATGCAATCAGCGCATAGACTGCAAGCAAAACGAGGCTGGCGATCCAGAAAGCAGGTGTGACGACACGGACCAAGGTAAAATTGTGATGGGCCAGGTAGTAGCCCACGCCGTTTACATCGTCTTTTTCCCGAACGATGTTCTCCAGAACAATATGGCCGGAGCTTTTAAAGGAAGGCTTTTCAGCATCCATCTCCACCATAGCTCCGGCCAGCGATCCCTTGGATACGATCAATTCGGCTTCATATCTGCCGGATTTTGAAGTGGTTACTTCTTCTTCGATATCAATCTTTTTTCCATTCAGGAAAAACTGAAGACGCACATCTTTCAGCGGTTTTGCTTGATCGTTGGTGATGGTTCCGGACACCACCAGAACATCGGAAGGGCCGCCGCCGGCATATACATGGGCCATGGGCGCAATTCCCAAGACCAGCAGCCAGACGATGAGTGAGCCGGCAATCAATTTATTTTTTGTCATCGGAAAAATCCTCTCTATCGTTCTATGTCAGAGCAAACAGTGATAAATAATTTACTATTTTATTTCAATGTGCAATCAAAATTCAATTATTATCAATGATCGTCTGCTGGGATGGGTTTCAGCCCGCCCCGAGCATGAGTTCCATATTGAATATGACATGAATTAACACTTCTTGTTTACTTGAGCAACACGGGCATGCCCATGAGTGGCCAGATGAAGTAGCAGAAGAGCGCCAGCAAAGTCATGAGAACGAAACTGGGAATGCAGCCGTAGAGGAAAAATTCTGCGGTTGTGAACTGTTTGCTTTCATAAGCAATGGCATTGGGCGCTGCGCCGATCAGCAGGTTGAAGGGCATACCGGCGGTGGCCAGAGAGGCAAAGAAAATGACGTGGGGTGCTACACCAAGATATGTCGCAATGACCAGCGATATGGGCAACGCTATGGCTATGGCTGCAACGTTCATGATGAAGTTGGTCAGACATAGAACCAGAAAAGCGATGGCCAGAACAAAGACCAGCCAGGGGGCTGTCTGAAACCAGGTGACCCAACTGACGGCCATCCATTCTGCGGCTTTGGTGTCATAGAGACAGTAACCGATGCTCATGGCGCCACCGAACAGGAGCAGGATATTCCAGGGAATGGATTCCATTTCTTCCACGCCAAGGGTTCTGGCAAGAAAGAAAGCCAAGACAGGCACCAGCATGATGCACGCTCGGTCCATATCCTTGAAAAAGGGGATGGGAGAAAAGGATTTGAGCATGAAGAGTCCCAGCACCACAGTAACCATGACCAGAACGAATATTTCCTTGGAGTTCATCGGACCCAGGTCTCTGGCCAGGCCGGCAACCCGTTCCCGCAAACCGTCGATCCTGGCTTTTTCTGGCTTGAAGCAGAAGATCACGATGAGCCAAACGAGAAAAACCATGAGCGCGCCCAGGGGGAGCATATACCAGGTGAGTTCGAAGAAGCCGATCTCTGTGCCCCCAGTAAATTTCTTGAACATGCCGGCGCCTGCAACAGCCCGGGCCGAGCCCAGGAATGTTATAACCGAGCCTGCACCTGCTGTCCAGGCCATGCCGATAAATAGACCCTTGCCAAACCGGGTTGGCTTGTCGGATTCGCTATACAGGGAGTTGATGGCCATGAGCAGCGGAAACATGGCGGCAGCTACCGCGGTGTGGGCCATGAGCAAGGTCATGCCGGCCACTATCAGAAATGTGCCGAGCAGGATGAAATTGGTATTCTCGCCCACAACCCCAAGCATCTTGTAGGCCATACGTTTGGTCAGACCCGAGTGGGCAAAGGCGAGTCCCATGACAACAGAACCGAAGATAAACCAGACGGAAGGGTCAAAGAAATCTTTTAGAGCCGCATCCGCAGGCCGGATCATAAAAACGACCTGAAAAAAACCGATGGCAATGGCCGTAGCGCCGATGGGCATGACTTCGAAAATCCACCAGGTGGCGGCCATCAGAAAAAGCCCGATCGCCATTCTACCCTGCGCCGGCAATGGAAAGTGTTTGCCGGCTGGATCTACCGCATCCGGCAAATCGCTCATAAAATAGAAGGTGAAAAAAAAGACAAGCCCCAGAACGATAAAAAATATTCTTTTCCAGTCGATGTTCAGCTTTTTGGAGGCGCTGACGATATCATCGGAGATATCAGCCAGATTCGCTCCCGCCGGAATGCTTCTAATTTCTTCTGCCATGGCAGCCAACTCCTTTCCCATATTGCATTGCATATCTTTTTTGTACAATGCGCATAATGTTCTCTGATGCAAGAATCATGATTACGTTCTGCCAGCGCAGTGCGCCATAATCAAAACCCTTTGCGTCTGCGAAGTAATTTTCCGTTTAGATTTTACAGGCCTTCACCTTGTCGCAGATGTTCTTGAATACATCGCTCATTCGCAGGATGCCGGTAATGGTGTCCCCTTTTTTAACGATCAACGAATGATGATGGCTCATGACCAGTACGTGTATGGCCTCGTCCAGCGATGCGTCTTCTTCGATATATTCTCCCGGTGCAGGTTTGCTCATGATGTCCTTGACCCGTATCTCCGAGGCTTTGTGGCAGAGATCCTCCAGCGGTTTTCGCCAAAGTCCGTAATCTTTCATCATCGATCGGATATATTCCGGGCTGAATCCAAAGCGCGATGTTTCAGTGATGTTTTCAATAGCCCGGTATTTAGGTTCGATTCCGGCGCTGACGTCCCACTGGGTCAGTTTGCCCACCACATGCCGGTGATGATCGAGAACCAGAATGGCCCGGTGTTTTTCACGGCCCTGTTCCACATTTTTCTGGGCTTCTTCCAGGGCCAGAATTGCCTCATTCAGTGTGGCATCCTCAGAAACCGTTGCATATTCGGCAAGAGGCACCATCAATTCTTTTACTTTCGTCGATTGCATATTCCCCCTCATGTCATGTTCCAATCAATAGCATATCAGCCTTAATGCAGTTATCAGGCCCAGCCTTTTCTTGACAGTATCCGTTCGATTTCCGCCTGCCGGATGCGGTTTTCCTGGTCTGATTTGCGCTTGTAGGCCAGCACGATTTTTTCAACCAGTTCCTTGGTTTCCGTTGGCTTCAGAAGATAGTCGAAAGCGCCGATCTTCATGCCTTCCACAGCGGATTCCACAGTGGAATGACCGGTAAGCATAATCACTTCCACCAGGGGGTTGAACGCTTTGATTTCACGCAGCACCGTCACCCCGTCTTTTCCGGGCATCTGGACATCGAGGAGTACGACATCCACCTCTTTTTCCCGGACTTTTTCCATTGCCTCATCTCCGGAGTATGCTTTGGAGGTGGTAAAATCCCTGGCCTCCAGGCGCTCGGCAAGTACATCGATGAAATCTTTTTCGTCATCTACCAGCAATACGCGTATCTTCATTCATTCTTCTCCTTAACATATTGATATTCAAAACGGTTACGATCAATCACGCATCTCGATCATGCGATTTATCCGCTATGTTCCTCTTTGATTGTATTCTCTCTTTCCTGTTTTCGCTGTCTGGCTGCAGCAATCCGCTCCATCAGTTTTTTCATGTCGAAGGGAATGTGCAGATCGTCAAAAGCGCCCAGCTTCATGGCCTGGATGGACGCTATGAGCGATGCCCCATCGGATGGCGTCATCAGAATCACTTCGATCAGTGGTTTCATTTCCTTGATGGCCTTCAGCAGCATCAGGCCGCCTTGTTTGAATTCCCGCATTCCCAGAAGCACTACATCGATGACTTTGCGCTGAATCACCTGCCTGGCCTCTGTTTCCTGACAGGCTTCATATACGTTGAAATTTTCCGCGCGCAGCCGCTCTGCCAGATGGCGGCGAAAGGCATCGTCCATTTCAACAATCAGCAGTCTCGTCTTTGAATCCGTCAAAATTAGCTACTCCATGACGCAAAGCGCCTTACAGTCTGATGCGCCAGTAAACACCCTCTGAAAAGGATGTTCGTGTATTCTCTATCAGGTGTGATCAGAGTCTATAGAACCCTCGCCCTGATTCTCTCCCGCAGGGAGAGGGAGTTAAAGAAAGACGCTGTTTGTGTGACGTTTGCGACCGGATATATGAGCAAGAGGCATGCCATTGTTATAGTTGTAATGATGTCAGTATGTTGAAAAAAAATAGTGAAGCGGAAATATCTATGTAGGCAATATGAAACATAATGATACATTTTATATAAAACAATATAAAACAATATGAAACATATACGAAATTTCGGGTGGGTCATGCCAATAGATAATGAGCCTCCCTTTTTTTAAACAGTTTCAAAAGCGATGTAAATACCGGGAAGAGATGATGATGGACATCGACATGGATTCGGATGTCTCCAGTCCGGAGCATATTTCCGATTTGTGCAGAGGAAGTGATATGATATTCGATTTGGCTGAAAAAAAGGGAGGGCAGGGCAGTGTATCGTCCGTATCCTTTGAATACGGTGGGGCAGGTTTGAAATCTGCCCCTGCCTATCGCATCACGATGAATGAAAGAATGGCATCAACAGGCCGTAACATCCGAAGGCAGTGTGATTCTTAGCTCCCGGTGTTCTCGATCGGCTGTCTGCGTGGCCTGCATGTAACCGAGCAGATCAAGGGTGCTGCCATTCGTTATCGGCGCATCCACAGGAGAAAAAACAACGGCTGCACCTTCGGGTCGGGGTTGCAGAAAAAGGGCTATTTCTTTTTCCACACCGGGTCTTTCAATGATTTCCTTGAGACATAGCCAGATCAGATTTTGAAAGTAAAACACGCGGGTTGTGATGCGGATCGGCGGTTGCGGGGGGATAAAATTCAGTGTCACACTCTTCATGGCCGCCAGCCGGGAAGAGAGTGCAATGGTCAGCGCCAGGGTATCTCCTGTATCGATGCATTTAATCGATTCATCAGCACTGTGGGCAAAGCGGTTCATATTCCGGATGATGCCGTCGGCACGCTGAATCTGTTTGCCGATGCCGATGGCCAGATTTTTCAGTCTGGCCGGATCGAGGGGCATGCCTTTTTCCGCCATGAGAGACAAATCCTCCAGGAGCCCGGCGTTTTCATTGATGACGGCCAGGGCATTTTTCAGTTCATGGGAAATCGAAGCGGATATGGAACCGAAACAGTGAAGTCCGCATTCTCCGATGGATGCCGGGTATTCGCTCATTTATCGTCTCCTTTTTGCTGTACCACCTCATTCATTTTTTCAATCAGGGATTCTATTTTTACCGGTTTGACCAGATAAAAGTCTTTTCCGGCTTCTGCGGCCCCGATTTTAAAATCGTCTTCCGATCCGTGCCCGGTCATGAAAATGAATTTCATCTGCGGATACAGAGCCTGCAGCCGTTTCTTCAGTTCCAGACCACTGATTTTAGGGATCTTGACATCCAGAACCGCCAGATCGAATGTTTCGGATTGCGCCAGTTCCAGAGCCGCCGTGCTGCTGGTGGCCCATACGGCGTCAATTCCTCTTAGAGCCAGGCGTTCGGCCAGTGTTGAAACCAGTTGCTCTTCGTCGTCAACCAGCAATACACGCATTCCCCTCTCCTTTCTTTTTTTTATAAGTCAGCGGCAGCATGATATTAAACCGGGTGCCTTTGCCGACCGTGCTGTGAACCTGAATCGTTCCGCCGATTTCCTGCACCAGCCCATAGGTAATGGACAGACCCAGTCCGGTACCGCCGGTTCGGCTTTTGGTGGTGAAAAACGGTTCAAACACGCGCTTCATGTCGGACTCGGAAATACCGCATCCGTTATCTGCCACCATGACGGCGATCTTATCTTCATTGTGTCTGGATACTTTGATTTCCAGCAGGCCGCCTTCCGTCATGGCGGCAAAGGCATTGTTGATCAGATTGAGGAGAATCTGCTGGAGTTTTCCCCGATCGCTTTCAAATTCCGGAATATCGTCCGGAATATCCACGGCAATTGTGATGCTTTTGTATTCGGCTTCTTTGACAAGAAACCCCAGTACATCATTGACGACGGATTGGATACTGAGCTTTTGAACGCTCACTTCGATATGCCGGGCAAAATTGAGCAACCGCTTGGTGATGGCGCCGCACCGTTCCACCGAAGAAATGATGGAATCGACCAGGCCGTTCAACTTGGCATCACCGGTATATTCTTTCCGAAAGGAAAAGATGTCTTTGATGAGCCCGGCTTTTTCGTTGATGATGGCCAGGGGATTATTGATCTCGTGGGCAACGCCGGCAGCCAGCCGTCCGATGGAAGCCAGCTTGTTGGCATATTCCACCTGGTGGAGTGTCATGACCCGCCGCTGATCCGCCAGATAGACATTATTGACCAGATAGGTGGATACGCCGATAATGACCATCAGAATGGCGGATATGCTGAATATCAGAAATCCGGTCAATTGGGATCGGGTTTCAAACCACGGCTTCATCAGCTCGGTTTTTTGCTTGGTCACGATCAGGATGAAGGGGGTGTCCGTAATGTAGGCATAACCGACGATCAGATCTCTTTCATCTTTGTCTGAAGTCTGATAAACAACTGTATTGGTAGAGTATTCCGGAACAGAAAGCGGAACTTTTTCCAGCACCGCATTCTGATATCGGGAAGGCATCTGAAGAATACCGTCCTGATTGATGATAAACGCATCCCCCGTTCCCACCAGTTCGATATCCGACAAGAGCGCTCTGAACCAATCCATATCCAGAGATGCCCGAATGACAAAAAAAGAACCGTCCGGCAGGTTATGTTTGACGGCGATGACAAAATGCGGCACATGACGAATTCCGAGAAACACGTCACTGATGTAAACATGGCGCTCCACGACTTCCCGATACCATGCCTGATTACTGTAGTCCACGCCAATGAGATGATATGGCCCCACGTAATTGACTTGAACGCCTGATTCATCAATGACGCCGATATCACAAAACCCGCCGATGCTTTTTTTCAGGTTTTCCAGAATCTCGGACAGGCGGCCCGGGTTGTTGAGGTCTTCCAGGGTATTGTCGTGAATGATAAAATTCAGGGCTAGTTTTCGTTCGTCCAGAAAAAAAGAAATACTCCGCCGGGTATTCGAAACCAGGCGTGAGGTTCGGAGCAGGATTTCCGATTCAATGGCGTTCTGCGCCACGTTGTAGTCGATGGTCGCCATGAAAATCAGCGGAATCAGTGCAACTCCCGCTGTCAGAAACACAGCCAGCTTCCAGATTTTTCGAAAATTGAACAGGGACTTGAATGGCCCGGCGGCCACATCCTGATGATCCCAGAATTTGGGTTTGAAGCGGATTGCTATCATGGTTTCCTCACGGCGTCATCTCCAGCCGATTTCGTTTAGGATACACCGGATTTTTTTTTCTGAGAATGTATTTTTTCATTGGCTTGTTTCAATGTTTCACTCAAGACATCGATATCAACAGGTTTATGCAGATAGGCAAAAGCGCCCAGACCCATGCAGGTCTGACGGTCCGCTTCCGAACCATGTCCCGTCAGGATGATGACTTCAATTCCGGGCTGGGTTTCCTTGACCCGGCGAAGGACTTCGATGCCGTCGATACCCGGCATTTTGAGATCCAGAATCATGACTTCGGGCTCTTCATCGTGAACCAGTTTCAGGGCGGATTCTCCGTCAAAGGCCACGGCAGAACCCATATCCCGAAGGAGCAGGCGTTCGGACAGGGTCTGGACGAATTCCCGTTCGTCATCCACGAGCAACACTTTGGATGGAACTTCAAAATCGAATTTCCGGTAGATATCCGACTGGTGAAAATCTTTCCCGACGCAGGTTTCAATCTCTTTAACGCCCGGAACTGCACCGGCAATGGATTTCAATTCCTGTTCAAGGCGGCTTAGCATCAGCACGTGCTTGTTGATGGTCAGGGTTACCGCGCCATTTTCGGCGCTGACGCCCACCTGATGGCCTTCATTGGCCAGGGCGACCTCCACCTGAGCGGAAAGACGGAAATCTTCGACGGTCTGCCGGGATTGCTCGGTTGGCAGCAGCACGTCTTTTTTCAGATTGTTCAGAATCAGTTGAATGGCATCGTTCGTATTGGTTTTGTTCATGGGCAGTATCATGTCATAAAGAGATGGATTCCACGGGTCCGACAGGCTGAACAAGGTGTGAATCCAGGTAGCGCAGTCCTCATCTTGTCCGTGTATCCATTTGGCTGCTTCTTTATCAGAAATCCCTTTGGCTTTGGCTGCCAGAGTGATCCTGAAATTCATATCCGCAATCAGGCAGATCCGCAGAACATGACTGACCGCTTTCGGGATCAAATGACCTGAAAAACCGGACAGCAACAGGTCGTCACCGGTCAATTTTTCGGCCAGCGCCAGTTTCAGATAGGCGATCGATCGTTCCTTTTCATGCGTAAACTTGTTGAATATCGATGTCCGTGAAACAAAGGCGCGGCTGATTTTGGATGCATCGATCCCTGAAAGCCTTGCGGCCTCATCTGTCAGATCGTTGTCTGTGACCTTCCGATATCCTGTATGGGCAATAATTTCCTGAAGCACGATATCTTCATTGCAAAACGTACCGGGGAAAATCGTTATGATCGGCATATGGCTCCTCTTCTCTTAGAAAGTATGAATGATGAAGTATGAAGTATGAATGTTGGGGGAAGTTTCATCATTCATACTTCATACTTTTCTTAACTTAATTCAGGTTGCAGACCGTCAACGGGCATACCGGCTCGTCCCCATCCTTGTGTGTGGGGTCGTAAATGGCGTGAATGGCTAATTCCATGGTCGGATATAAATGGTCCGCGCCAATTTTTGCAGCCAGGTGGGTGCGCTCGATCACCTTCATGACTGCTTCGTTCACACCGCTCAGGGAAATATCCAGTCCGGCGCTGCGGATTCGATCTATCAGCAAAGATAGCGTTTCTTCTCCGGATGCGTCAATATCATTGATGCCGTTGGAGACAATTAAAATATGTTTGAGTGTTTCCCGGCTCAGCATCAGTTCGGTGATCTGGTCGTCGAGATAACTCGAGTTGGCGAAAAACAAGGGCCCGTCGAACCGGATCATGGAAATATATTTGCATTCATGCAGGCCGTGGGTTGTCACACAGCGGAGGGCGTCATCCTCATCTCTGGCAAGGGAGGCGACGTTCGGCCGCATGCTTTTGTAAAGAAAAACCATCAGGGAGAGGCTTACACCCACCATGATCCCTTTATCCAGATGCGGCGCAAACCACAGGGTGCAGACAAAAGAAATGATGGAAATGGCGCCGTCATATTTCTGGGCTTTCCAGGCATGGACAAAACCGGAGATGTTGATCAGGCCGATGACTGCCAGCATGATGACTGCAGCCAGAACGGACTGGGGCAGATGGTAGAGCAGGGGGGTAAAAAAGAGCAGGGCGATGACCACGGCGATGCTGGTAAAAACACTGGAAAGGCCAGAGACCGCACCTGCCTGCAGGTTGACGGCAGACCGCGAAAATGAACCCGACGTCGGATAGCTTTTGCCGATCGCCCCCAGGATGTTGGCCAGTCCCTGACCGATAAGCTCCTGATTGGGGTCCAGCCGCTGACCGGTTTTTCCGGCCATGGCCTTGGCGATGGAAATGGCTTCCATGAACCCCAGCAGGGAAATGATGGCGGCATAGGGAAACAGTTGACCGATCACATTCAGACGAATCGTTGGAATGGTAAACGCCGGCAGCCCTTTGGGAACGGTTCCGACGACTTCACCGCCGCCGGTCATCCGGATTTTATCCAACTTCAGCGGTGAATTTCCCATTCGGATCCGCCAGATCCGCCCATCGGTTTTTATGTCCTGCGGCAGATTGTCCTTGGGGAAAAATTTCAGGGCGCCGTCTGTCTGCGGAGCGCCGACAAACAGGAAATTACGGATTTCTTCCCGATAAATCTGCGCATCGTAATTGATCAGATCGCTTTTGGTGGAAAGCATTTTATCCTGATGTTCGGCTTCCAGGGCGGCCAGCAGGTCATGTCTGCTCTTGGCGTCTTCGACTTGTCTGGTGATCTCGGTGCGCTTTTCGGCGATAGGGGGCAGGGAATTGACGGCGGCATTGAATTTATCCACCATTTCAATGGCTCTTTTGGAGTTGATGGTTGAAATGTTGACCGTGACATCATGCTCGAAATTCATGGCCCACGAAAGAACCGTGGTGATAACAACAGCCACCAGCACATTGGGGATGCGGGGTGCCAACCGCTTCAGTCCGTACATGATGGCGAATGCCAGAACCCCCATGGCCAGAGTGGGCCAGTGGGTATAATGAACGGCTGCCTGAACGACTTTGATGATGGTTTCATAATGATGGGGGGCATTGTCAACGTTTACACCGAACATTTTGGAAAGCTGGGAGGTGGCGATGATTATGGCGGCGGCATTGGTAAATCCGTTGACGACCGGGTGAGACAGAAAATTGACGACCAGGCCCAGTCTGAGAACACCGAGGCTGAGTTGAAAAACACCCACCATCAGCGCCAGTAAAATCGCATAGACGATGTAGCCTTCGCTTCCGGCGGTGGCCAGCGGTGCTAAAGACGCCGATGTCATCAGGGAGACGACGGCAACCGGTCCGGTTGCCAACTGGCGGCTGGAGCCGAAAAGCGAGGCAATCATGGGCGGAAGAAACGAAGCGTAGAGACCATAATAAGGGGGCAGGCCGGCCAGTTGTGCATACGCCATGGATTGCGGGATCAAGACGAGTGCTACTGTGAGCCCTGCCAATCCATCGGTTCTAAGATCCGATACCGTGTAGCCTTTAAACCAGGTCAAAAACGGAAAAAATCGTTTATACATGTATTCCACCTATCCTGTAACGGGTTTATTTTCCAGCATCCTCCTGCAGGATGCAATCAATTCGTTAAACAGCGCTCCGGCATCGTAAAGATTGTAGAGTTTGAACCGTACCAGCCCATCCACCATCGTAAATACGATGAGGGCGACTTTTCTGGCAGGCAGGGGGGCGATGGACCCGTCGGCCTGACCGGCGAGGATGGCCTGTTCAAAAATATCCACAAAGCAGTTGTAAATGGATTCCAGATGTTGCCGGCAAACCGGATTGACTTCCGCCAGTTCGTATGGATATCGGCGGTGAAGCAGCAGAAAAAAATCTTCTTTCAGTCCCGCCAGATACAGATAAAAGGAAATCGCACCGTCCATCATCTCGATGCCGGTTTCAAATTGTCTGTTCTCGGTATATCGGTTGAATTCGAACAGAATTTCTTCTTTGGCGGTTTTTAATATTTCCAGAAAGATGTCCTGCTTGGTTTTGAAATGGTAAAAAATCGTGCCTTCCGCAGCACCTGTTGTTTTGGACAGCTCTGCCATGGACGTGTCTTTGAAACCTTTTCTGGCAAAAAGCTGCATGGCCGCCCGCAGAATGATCTCTTTTTTTTTCATCAAAAAATCTCCAAAAATTAAACTGAGTACTCAGTCTGTTTTTTAATAAACGAAAGAAACATCGGTGTCAATCGAAAAATGCTGGAAGAAAGAGAAGAGATTATGAAAAGCCGGTGAGCTTTTGTGTCAGGATGGAAAACTACGGATCAGCCAGTTTCAGGACCAGATCATCTGCTAAATCGGATCAAACAGAATGGCTCCGGACTGAAGCGTTCCTTGGGTAAACGCATCGAGAATCCGGTCACAGGATCCGATCACGGAATCGAATACATGAATTCGTTTCCATGTCAGATATTGGTAATATTCTTCTTCAATGCCGCAGCAGATAACCGTCTGAATATCTCCGGTCAGAATCATATGGCACAGTTCCTCTGCAGAAGCCCGTGGCAGCACCACGGATTTTTCGTCTTCGATCCTGTTTTCCGGTCCGACGGATGCAATGAATACTTCCGTGGTCAGATCAAACCGGGGCGCGACATCGTTTCCGTGCAGGCAAATCAGTACTTTTTTAAGCATTTTCAGAGCCTTTTAAAGAAATTGTATCCGCCAGTCCATAATGTTTCATTTTTCTCCACAGCGTACTTCTTCCCCAGCCCAGGATCTCGGCAGCCTTGGTTCGACGTCCCCGCGCCTTAAGCATGGCATCCATGATCATCGTTCGTTCTGCAGAAGCCCAGTCTTTTTGGGGTATTACGGATTGAGGCTCCGGGGACCAGAGTGTCTGGGGTTCAGTCTTTGCTTCTCTGTCCCAATCCCTGGCTTCAGGATCGGTAAGGTAGGCCGGCAGATGTTTCAGCAGAATCTGATCCTCTTCGCAGATATTGACGGCATATTCTACGATATTTCGCAGTTCCCTTACATTACCGGGATAGGTGAAGTCCAGAAGCAGGCGAAGTGCTTTGCCGGAAAAACCTTTGATGGGTTTTTTCAAACGGGTCAGATATGAACGCAGGAAATGATCCAGAAGCAGGCGGATATCATCTCCGCGCTCCCGTACCGGCGGCAGATGCAGGCGCACCACATTCAGCCGGAACAGCAGATCTTCCCGAAAATGGCCTTCCCGGACCATCTGCCCGAGATTCCGATGGGTGGCGGCAATGACGCGGACATTGACCTGAAACCCTTTGGTGCCGCCAAGAGGAAAGACGATCTTGTCATCCAGAAAGGTCAGCAGTTTTACCTGGAGAGCAAGCGGCAGGTCGCCGATCTCGGTCAGATACAGGGTGCCGTTGTGAGCTATACGGAATCTTCCGGGTTTGTTTTCGACAGCCCCGGTAAACGCCCCTTTCTGATGACCGAACAGCTCGGATTCGAGCAAGGTTTCCGGCAGTGCTCCGCAGTTTACCTTGATGAAGGGGTCTTTTCCCCGCTGCGATCCCTGATGGATGGCCTCTGCCAGAAAATCTTTTCCCGTGCCGGTCTCGCCGGTGATCAGCACAGAGGAATCCGACTGCGCGATTACCGGAAGGATGCGGTAAATCCGTTCCATCTGCGGGCTGCGTCCGATGATCTGACCGAATGCATAAGCATGGCATTCTTTCCCGTTCAGAGCTCTTAACAGCCGGATATCTTCGACGGCTTCCAGATATCCCACGGTGTGGCCGGTAACGTCCCGGATAACGGAAAAGGTGATGCGAACCGGGATTTTCTGGCGGTCCCGGTTGATGATATTGGCTTCCGTGCAGACAGCATCGGCTGAATCCTGCATGGAAAGAGCCGGGCAGTTTTCCAGGCAGGCATTGCTACGAAGAATGTAGGTGCAGGGGATTCCTTTGGCTTCCTGTCGGGAATAGCCGGAAAGTCCTTCAAGTGTTCTATTCAACAGAACAATCTGCCGGTTTTCATTGAGTACGGCCAATCCCAGCGGAATTTCATCCAGAAAAGACGGCAACGCCAGCGGGTGATCGAAGAGCCCGGCGATACAGGCCGGAGGATTGTCCGGATTCTGAGGGTCTTTCATTTATTACCTTCGCATTTTTTCATGAAAGAAAGCAGTATCATGGTTATCGAGCTGTTTGCAACGCAGTTGATTCACAGACAGAATGAATACCTGCTATAGACTTTCAGAAAAATAATTTCGCTGCGTTATCGGTCGGGAATGGCCGAAAAAGGCCTATTCCCTCCCTGCTGCCTTGCGAAATGAATTTTCTGAAAGTCTATATATTTTTAACTTCACAGGCACAACGGAGAATTTTGAAATTGAATGATTTTCTCGAACATGGTATCCAAAATTATTCAAAGCGCTTTTAAGCCGTTTTCTTTCATTTGAGCAGACTCTCCATGACAATTTACACACCGGAAATTAAAATATGCGGCCTGACTCGGGTCGAAGAAGCCGTGGCTTGCGCTGAAGCCGGGGCCGACGCCATCGGGCTGGTGTTTTACCCGCCCAGCCCCCGCCATTTAACACCCCCGCAGGCCAGGGAAATCAGTCTGGCCTTGCCGGATCAAACCGCCCGGGTGGGGGTGTTTGTCAACCGCCCGGTTTCGGATATACTCGAAATGATCGATACATGCCGATTGACAGCCGTACAGCTTCACGGGCAGGAATCTCCGGATATGGTCGACAAGCTTTGCAGCAGAGGCGTTCAGGTCATCAAAGCCCTGTTTGTTCACAAGTCTCCTTTTATCTCCGAAGCTTCGCATTATCCGGCAACGGTGTTTCTGGTGGAATGCGGAAAAGGGAGGCTTCCGGGCGGCAATGCCCTGATCTGGAACTGGGCGGAGGTAAAACCCTTTGGACAGACTTACCCTCTGATTCTGGCCGGAGGACTCAGCCTTGACACCATCATGCAAGCAGTTTCAGCGGTCGGCCCCGATGCCGTCGATATCAGCTCCGGAGTTGAAATCAGTCCCGGACGGAAAGATATTTACAGCGTCCGGGCATTGATTCAAGCCATTTCCGGCTGCACCCTTGAACGGCAGCCCAGGCGGATATGGCGACCCGAAGTCAGGGCCCATCGCGCCTATCCATGATTTCCGGTGCAAATGCATCAGGAGCAGATCGGTCTCGGTTTTTTTTATCTTGCGTTCGGGTTTTGGTACGGCGTATATACTTTATCTGTCGCAATTCACGATTTTTTCAGTTCCCATCCCTGATGGGGGGTGACAAATGATAATCGCTGATTGCAGTAACTTAAAGTATAAACAGCAAGAGATGGTCGTTGATTTTTTTTCAAACGGAGCGTTCATATGGAAAATGTTTATGATTTAAGCAAGATCACCCGCTCGCTGAAAACCGATGAAAATGTAATCGCCTTCACGAGTTTTACCATCGATCAGGTTAATCAGCCCAGCAAAGAAGGTGTACTGAAAATATCCTCTTTTTTTCGCCCGGACTGGAGTGGTTATTTGACGCTGACGTTTATCATGGACACCGACGCCGACCTTCGGTTTCAGGACGATCTCACCGGCCATTTCGCCATCATCAATGAAAACACCCTTCGGCCGCATTTCAAGGGGCAATTTGAAACTGTTTTTCGATGTCCGATGGATGCACTGTCCAAGTCTTCGGCCTGGTATTTTGAAGAGATCAATATCTATTTCAAATCGATAAAAGGCAGAGAGCGGGGAGTGATCGAACAGCAGCTTATCCCTGCCCTGGAAAAGCTGCTGCCGTTTCACTTCGGCCAGTTGGAATGGTGGGATCAGCAGATGCCCAAACTCAAAATTCCTCAGACATCCGCCGGAAAAAACAAGGTGGAGGCCGAATCCCTGACATCCGCACTGATCAAATGGTTTCGATCGATTTGATCAGATAAAAGTTCATTGACACATCCGCTTGTTAAAGGGTGTGAACCCGGATGATTTCAAGAACCAGTTCTGTCGTCTGGACCATATCGCTCAGGCGGACCCACTCCCGCACCGTATGCATGTCCCGCATGCCGGTTCCCAGAACACCGGTCATGATTCCTTTCGAAAAAAAGACATTGGCGTCGGCCCCGCCGCCGGTGACTTTCGGCGCCAGCGTGCGTCCCAGATTCTGTGCGGCCTTCATGGCAAGGGTCACCACCGGGTGATCCTCGGGGATATGGGTTCGGGTGAAATCCGGTATGATCTCGACTTCCAGCCGGGGACTGCCGGCATCGGCGGACTGAGGAACATATCCCTGCACAGCGGCTTCAAAGGCGGCTACGATCGTCTGTGTTAGCTCCGCCAGTTTCTGGGGATCATGACTTCTCACCTCGCCGCTGACCGTTACCAGACTCGGAATGATATTGGTGGCGACCCCGCCCTGAATCACGCCGATATTGCATGTGGTTTCATGATCGATGCGGCCGAGGGTGAGGCCGGCAATGGCTTTGGCGGCAATGCCGATGGCATTGATGCCTTTTTCAGGAGCTGCGCCGGCATGGGCGTCTTTTCCATGCACCACGAATTTCAGGTGGTTGGCGCCTGGCGCGCGGGTGATGATTCCGGCGGTATCGGTTGCATCCAGGGCATAACCGAATGTTGCGGTCAACCGGCTGAGATCCAGATGTTTGGCGCCCTGAAGTCCGATTTCCTCACTGATCGTCAGCACCACCTCCAGGGGACCATGCGGCATGCGATCTTCCTGAAGGACGGTGAGTACTTCCAGCAGAATGGCGATCGCACTTTTGTCGTCGGCTCCCAGAATGGTTGTTCCATCACTGGTAAAAACCCCGTCCTGGTAAACGGGTTTCACGCCCTTACCCGGCTCGACCGTATCCATATGGGCATTGAGCATCAGGGTCGGAACATCGACATTTCCCCTGAATCGGGCAATCAGATTTCCCGTGTTGCTTCCCACAGCCTTTCCGGCATCATCCACAAAGGTTTCAGCTCCCATGGCATCGAGAATATTCCGCAGTTCGCGGCAAATGTCCGCTTCCTGTTTAGATACGCTGTCAATTTGAACCAGACGGATAAATGTTTCCGCCAGTCTTTCCGGGTTGATCATATGTAGCCTCGAATCTAAGGGTGATTGATTGGATAAGACATCCTTTATTAATTGTTCATGCTCTGCAGTGGGGCGGGTATCAGCCCACCCAGGCGGACGAACGGGTTGTCGCCGTCAGCGTTGTTGACTGCCATAATGACGGATTGGCCTAGAAGACCGCCGAAAAATGCGCTGTCGCCGGCTTTTTTTCCGGGAACCGGGATCAGTCGGGTTGCCGTTGTTTTTTTGTTGATTACGCCGATGGCCATTTCATCTGCGATGATCGCGGCAATGGTTTCCGCCGATGTATTGCCGGGAATGGCCACCATGTCGAGCCCCACGGAGCAGACGCTGGTCATGGCCTCGAGCTTTTCAATGGATAGAAATCCCCTTCGCGCCGCCTCACCGATATTGAGGTCTTCACTGACCGGAATGAAGGCGCCGCTCAGCCCTCCCACATGGGAACTGGCAAACGCACCGCCTTTTTTGACGGCATCGTTTAACATGGCCAGGGCTGCGGTGGTTCCGGGAACACCGATGCTTTTCAGGCCCAGGCTTTGAAAAATCTCTCCGACACTGTCTCCGACATTGGGTGTGGGCGCCAGGCTGAGATCCACGACGCCAAAGCGGATCCCCAGAACCTGGGCCACTTCCCGGCCGATCAGCTCGCCGACCCGGGTAACCTTGTATGCCGTGCGTTTGATGATTTCCGAGATATGCCCCAGGTCCGGTCTGGCAGCGGATGACAGCGCGCGGTCAATCGCTTTTTTGACGACGCCTGGGCCACTGACCCCGACGTTAATGACCGCATCGGATTCGCCGATGCCCAGATAGGCGCCGGCCATAAACGGGATATCTTCGGGGATGTTGGCAAATACGCAGAGTTTGGCGCATGCCAGGCCGTCTTGTCCGGCTGTAAGTGCTGCCGCTTCCTTGATGATTTTTCCCATCATCAGAACAGCATCCATGTTGATACCGGCACGTGTTGAGGCCACATTCACGGATGAACACACCCGGTCTGTCTCTGCAAGGGCCTGGGGAATCGCCTCGATCAGGGCCCGATCCCCTCGGGCGATTCCTTTTTGAACCAGAGCCGTGAATCCGCCGATAAAATCCACATTTACCGAAACAGCGGCTTCATTCAGGGTTTTGGCGACCTCAACCATTTCTTCTGCGGAAAACATGGCGCCCGGAACAGCGATGGGGCTGACCGAAATGCGTTTGTTGACCACCGGAATGCCGTATTTATCCCCGACCTGGTTGCAGACCTGTACCAGGTTTTTGGACAAGCCCGTGATTCTGGTAAAGATGTTGTCTTTGAACCGGTTGATGTCGTGGCTGGCGCAATCGAGAAGATTGATGCCCAGGGTGACGGTACGTACATCGAGATGCTCGTTTTGAAGCATTTCCAGAGTGGATACAATTTCGCTCGAACTTAACATGTTGTCCTCGTATTTACACCCGGTTGATGGCTTCAAAAATCTTTCGGTGCTGAATGCTGATGACCAGGCCCAGCTCTGACGCCTTGTCCCGGAGCTTTCGGTGAAAGGCGTGGGTGTCGATATCCACCGGAACATCCACCTCGTAGATCATGATGTTGTCGTTGGGGTTTTCGCCGCCCTTGAACGCTGCCTGAAGATTCGTGACATTCACCCCGTAATCGGCGATGATCCGGGTGATGTTGGCCACCAGCCCCTTGCGATCCGGTCCACGGGTGGTAATGACAAATGGCTCTGAGGGTTTTCCACCCAGGGCCGGCTGGCTGGTCTCCAGAGGCTTGACATGGACCTGAAGGCGCATCGATGTCAGGACTTCGGACAACAGACCGCAGAGGATATCGGCAGTAAGGGTTTCCGGCATTTCGGCTATGAAACTGCCTGAAAACTCGGACTGCAAAATGGTCTGGGTAACATTTTCGATATTGCAGTTCTGCTCGTACAAAATTCGGGATACCGCCGCAAGGATGCCGGGCCGATCCGGACCGAAAACGGAAATAATGATTTTTTTCATGAGGCCGTCCATAAAATCGCGGGATCCATGGCACGAACGTTTTGGGCGCCTGTCAGAATCATGGCCTGGATCAGTTCCGAGCGGATCTGGTCGATATAGCGCATGACCCCTTCTTTAAGTCCGCCCATAACTGCCACGGAAAACGGTCTGCCGATCAGGACTGCATCGGCGCCGAGCGCCAGCATCTTGAGGACATCCCCGCCCGTCCGGACACCACCGTCGGCCAGGACAACGATCTGGCCCCGGACAGCCGAGGCCACCTCCGAAAGGATGCGGGCCACGCCCGGTGTGTGATCCAGCACCCTGCCGCCGTGATTGGATACCACGATGGCGCTTGCGCCCACATCCACAGCGATCCGGGCCTGATCCGGCGTCATGATGCCTTTTAAAATAAATTTCATTGGGGTTCTGGATATGATTTCTTTTAGTTTTTCCGGGGTCTTGGGAGATACCGGTCTTCCCATCAGCTTCAGGGTGATCAGGCCTGCGGCATCGATATCCATGCCCACGACAGTTGCACCGGCTGCGGCTGCGCCTTCCAGTTTCGTGTAAAGTTCTTGATCCTCCCAGGGTTTGATGAAGGGAATGCCATGCCCCTGTAAAGACCGGATGGTTTGAAACCCGGCTTCGTGGATGAACGCCGGAGCCCCGTCCCCCGTACAGCCGATGATGCCTTTTTCGCGGCATCCTTCCAGTTTCGATGAGATATAGGCCTCTTCGGAGATCTTTCCGCCCATATTAAACGGCACGCCACCGATGGGTGCGGCCAGAACCGGAATCTCCAGAGGGATTCCCAGAATTTCCGTACGGGTTTCGGGTTCCACGACATCGTGAATCACGCGCATCTGAAACCGGCATTCTGAAAGCGCCTGGACATTGTCGCGAAATGCGGCCCCGGTTCCAAGGCCTCCCATGCCCGGCACTTCGCCGGCGCAGACCCTGCCGTCGCAGACCGGACAGACCCTGCAAAACCCTTCCATCTGTTTTCTGGCCTGATTTCGGATTTCCTTCATGATCATTTTTCCTTTACCACAAAATACACGCTCTACATAGGGTGTAAATGGGTTGTAATCGTTTACAGCTTGAAGACTTTCCCCGGCCTGTGATACACTGAAAATATCAAGTGGTATTTTACAGGGGTCGGCCGACCCCTGACCATTACTTCTCCCTCCGAAAGACAGGACAGCAACATGACCACCAGTCATACTATGGCATCTTTGTTCAGAGAAAACAAGACTCTGTTCATTCTCATCGCCGTAGGCATTTTTTTGATCGAACTCGAAATATTCGCCGTCGCTGCCATCAACTCCGGCAGAAAATCCTGGATGGAAATCAAGGATCAGCACGGCAACGTCATTCATGTGTCGGAAGGCAACAACCTGAGCAGTTTCAATAAATATTATTTCGAAAAAACGTTCGGTCCGCTCGATCAATACCAGGTGAACTGGGTCAGCCGGGATGAGCCCTTTCCCTTCCGGGCCTGGTTTGCCGCATCCATCGGTATTCCGGTCGGCGCCATTCTGCTGTTTGGCTTCATCACCCGCGCTTTTGCCACGCTGCTTTATGGCGACAGGATCGCCGCAGGCACGCCCGCTGAAACTCCGGAACCCATCGCCCGAAACCGGCTGGAAAGGCTCATGGCTGGCATCGGTCGCCTGAATATTTTCGCTATCGGTTTTTTGATACTTCTGGCCATGTTCACCTACTGGGTTGTCCCCAACCTTATCCTGTATATCGGCCAGGTGGGGGTGGACACCATCATGCGCTACAAATGGTTTTTCCTGGCGATAGCCCTGATCATTCTGGGAACCGGGCTGTGGATCATCTATCTGCGGTATCTTCTGGCCAAAAAGGCCATCGACAGCCAGACCGAAGTTGAAAAATTCAGGCTTCAACTGGCCGCAGGCATCGGTCAACCGACGCTGCAACTGGCTTTCCCCGAATCCGTACCGTCCATAACAGCTCCGGCAGACGCCTCTGCGCCATCCGAGCTGTCTGAGAATGCCGGCAGAACAATTGATAATACGGTACATTCGCAGTTCCAATAACCGGCGGTTTTCCTGTCTTCAATTTTTTCAAGGAAATGGATATGCAGATTGTAACCACCCACAAAAATACCGATTTCGATGCGCTGGCATCCATGATTGCCGCCACCCTCATCTATCCGGAATCGGTTCCCGTCATTCCCAAATCCGTCAATCCCAATGTCAAATCCTTCATTTCCATGCACAAAGATATTTTAAATCTTCTCGAGCCTGACGACATTGCCATTGATGACGTCAAGAGCATGATCATCGTCGATGTGAACAACTGGAGCCGGATTGAGCGTTTCAACAAAATCTGCCAAAAAGAAAACATGGAAGTCATTTTGTGGGATCACCACGCCATTGAAGGCGATATCCGTCCGAACTGGAAATGTCATGAAGAAATGGGCGCCAACATTACGCTGATGATTCGGGAATTCCGCAAACGGAATATTCGCCTGACACCGATTCAGTCCACGCTGTTTTTAACCGGTCTTTACGAGGATACCGGAAATCTCATGTTCCCTTCCAGTCGGGCCGAAGATGCCTTTGCCGCCGGATTCCTGCTGGAACAAAAAGCGGATTTGACTGTTCTGGGATCTTTTCTGCGACCGGCCTATGGGGAAAGACAGAAGAACATTCTCTTTGAAATGCTTCAGAATGCGGAGCGGCTGCGATTCAACGGCTACAGCGTCAGCGTAAACAAACTCGATATTCATGGGCATGTGGACAGTCTGGCGGTCGTGGTGCGCATGTATCGGGAAATACTGAATGTGGATGCCGCCTTCGGTATTTTTTCAGACAGAGAGCGGGAGCGCTGTATAGTCATCGGCCGGAGCAATGTGGATGGACTGAACATGGGCATGATCATGAACAGTATGGGTGGCGGAGGCCATCCCGGAGCCGGTTCCGCCATGCTGAAATCCGTTAATCCCGAAGCGGTCGAGGCCATGATTCTGGAGCTGATTCAAGGCAATCAGCAGGTGTCGGTACAGATCAGCGACTTGATGTCTTTCCCGGTGGTGACCCTGACGCCCGACACCACCATGGATCAGGCAGCGCAAGTTCTTCGGGAAAAAGGCTGTACCGGCATTCCGATCGTGGATAACGGAAAACTGGTCGGCATGATTTCCCGCAGGGATTTCCGAAAAATCAAGGGAACAAACCGATTGAAATCACCGGTCAAAGCTTACATGAGTACCAATGTTCAGACGATCGAGCCCGGCAAAAGCCCGATGCAGGCAGCCCGCATCATGGTCAAGCACGATGTGGGAAGGCTTCCGGTCGTTGAAAACGGAGCGATTATCGGGATTATCACCCGATCCGACACCATGCTCTATTTTTATGATATGCTGCCGGATTGATAAAAAAGTGAAGGAATAAGGGGGCAGCGGTCGTTTCCACAATAAACCGATTCATGAATTGTAGAACAAGATGAAATGACAATAAAAAAATCAAATGAAATTGCTGATGACATCCCAACGGACAGGGTATGCGAGTCTGACTCGGCGGACAGCACCAGAAGCGAGTTTCTGGCAAAAATGAGCCATGAAATCCGTACGCCGCTGAATGGTGTCATTGTTATGTCCCGGCTGATGCTGGAAACCACGCTGACGGACAGGCAACATCGATATGCCGAAGTTATTAAATCAAGTGCTGATACGCTGCTTTCCATTGTCAACGACATTCTGGATTTTTCAAAGATGGATGCGGGAAAACTGGATATTGAACACATTCTGTTTTCCATCGATGATGTCATCTGCAACACCCTGGACTGTTTTTGGGATAGAGCTGCGGAAAAAAACATCCACCTGCACGCAACCATCAGTCCGGTCGGACCCGAATGGGTTGTGGGGGATAAGCTGCGGCTGACTCAGATACTGAACAACCTGATGAGCAATGCCATCAAGTTCACAGGTAGCGGCGGCAATATTCATTTGTCAGTCGATCTCCGGTATCAGTACGGTCAAACTGTCATTATCAATATCGCTGTGCAGGATTCTGGAATCGGCATCACTGAAAAACAACTCAGTACCATATTCGATGCTTTCAGCCAGGCAGACAAATCCACCACCCGTAACTATGGTGGAACAGGACTGGGGTTGACTATCTGCAAACAGTTATGTGAACTGATGGGGGGCCGTATTCGGGTCAACAGTACTCCTGGAAAAGGAAGCAAGTTTTCCTTTTTTTTGCCGTTTGAGCTTCCAGTAGATATGGCGGATTCGCCGTTCAGCGAAACCGCTTGGACTGGCAAAAATGTACTTGTCGCTGCTGACAACCCGACAACCCGGTTTATTTTGTCCAAACTTCTGTCAGTAAAATCCAGTCTGGTTCGTTGCGTTTGCTCAGGCCAGGAGGTTCTGAATTTGTTGATGGAAGCAGATAACAGCGACACGCCCTTTGATTTATGTTTACTTGATTACCATATGCATCTGTCAAACGGTATTGAAACTGCACAGTGGATATGGCAGGAAAATCTATCCAGGATGCCCGCGTTACTGCTGATGGTTACTTCCAGAGATCGAATTGAACTAAGAGATGCGGCGGAGTCAGCCGGTATCTGCGGATTTATCACTAAACCCATCCGCCCATCCACTCTGCTTCAGGAAATCCAGTCAGCTTTGTTCGGCACGACATTGGATCGTATTAAAAAAATTGATTTTCCGGAAGCAAGGGATTCAAGGATCAGAATTTTGACGGTTGAAGACAATGAAATCAATCAGGAAGTTATCATTGAACTGTTGAGAGTCATCGGCATTGATACTGATATTGCCCGTAATGGCATGGAAGCCGTCGAGAAGGTTCGCCTGCAGGATTATGACCTGGTATTTATGGATATACAGATGCCTGTCATGGACGGTCTTGAAGCCACTCGTGCTATCCGCAACCTGAACAAACCGGGCATCGACAAGCTTCCTATTTACGCCATGACTGCTCATGCCATGAAAGATGAATTGCAGAAAATTAAACATGCGGGAATGAATGGCCACATAACCAAACCCATTGATATTGAACAGCTCATTGGCCTGCTTGAACTTTGTATTCCTGAAGCAAAGAAACGCAATGTGCCGATTAACGGGAAAACTGCAGCGAGTACGGAGTCGGACTCGGGAGTAGAAACCATGCAAATACCAGGGCTCGACATAGCCGAGGGCGTTCGTTTGCTGAATGGGAATCGTGAACTCCACCTGAGTCTATTAAAAAAGTTTGCGGATAACAGTTCATATATCGTTACAAGAGAATTGTTGCAAGATGACCCAAAGACGGCGTACCGAAGGGTCCATTCTATCCGGTCGATAGCGGCCAACCTGGGTGGTACCCAACTGGCGTCTGTTGCAGCCGAACTCGAAAAATCCCTTCACAACGGTGGGGAAAATGATGATCTTTTGCAGGAATTTATTTTAAGGAACAACACCTTGCGTGCAGATATTACGGCTTTTCTTCACGGCCTGAAAAACGATAACCATACTGCCGTACAGCAGAGGCCTGTCGGAAACGAAGCGGAATTTCGTCATTTTCTACATGAACTCAGAAATTCCATAGCGGACAGTGAACCAAAGGCCTGTAAGGAAGTAATGAAATTGATGCTCGCAAAACGCTGGCCTGGTAAAAAGGATGCTGACATTACAGAGATTAACGATCTAATAAACAGATATCGTTTCGAGGCTGCAACAACGATCCTTGATAGATTGATGACCATAGTCGACGACAAACAGGAAGGAGACATGTAATGTTTGACGAGAAACAGTCGGTTTCATCTGAGGGTGATTCCGAAAAGGGCATGGAAGCGATTTTGGAGATACGGGCACCCAAAAAAAAACAAACAATCTTGGTGGTTGATGACACGGAAATCGAGATTGACATTCTATTATCAATACTCTCCGATGACTATAACGTTCGAGTTGCAACAGATGGTGAGTCGGCTCTTGCCAGTATTCACAGAGATGCTCCGGATCTGATTCTTCTCGACATCATGATGCCGAAGTTGAATGGCTTCGATGTTTGTAGCTGCATCAAAATAGACTGCAGTACGCATAATATACCGGTCATTTTTATAACTTCTCGAAACGAAGCAGTGGATGAAGCCCGTGGTCTTGCAATGGGTGCAATCGATTATCTTTTCAAGCCATTCAATCCGGCAATTGTCAAGATCCGGATAAAAAACTACCTTGAATTCAAAATGTATAGAGACCACATGGAATCGCTTGTCGAGCTCCGAACAAACGAGCTGATACTGGCCCATAGCAAATTGGCTGAATTTCGTCGAAAAGCCCTGGAATTGGCCGACCTGTGAGCAGTTATCAACAAAATGAGAGGAAAACATTTTGCTGGAAACGGCGTAGAAGCTTTGGATGTGTATAGTGGTCCCCAAATTTGAATAAAATTTGAAGTCATTCGATCATTCACCATTCCTGCTCCAGCACTTCTTGAAGTCTTTCATTTTTTTCCTGGAGTTCAAGGACAAGGTCGGTGCGATCTTTATGTGCCTGGAAATAGTCGATGGCATCCCGAATCGCCTGTTTCAGTTCTTCGGGTTTTGTCGGTTTGGTAACATATCGAAAAATTTCACCGGTATTGATGCAATGCAGCAACTGATCAATTTCCAGATAGGCGCTCATCGCCATCCGCACCGTATCCGGATAGCGTTCCTTAACCTGCCCGAGAAGGGCCAGCCCGTCCATTTCAGGCATTTTCAAGTCGGTCACGATGATATGAATCGGCATTTTCGCCATTACCGACAATGCCTCCGCACCGCTTCCGGCAAAATGCGGCGCATAATCCTCCCGATAATTTTCATTTGATATCAGGCGATTAATTGCCTTCAGGATGTCCGGCTCGTCATCCACAAACAGTATATGGATATCGTTTGTAGTCAAATCCTGTCTATTCTTATTTGTCAGCACGCGATTGATGGTTTCGCGAAGATCCTTGAGCTGATAAGGTTTACCCAGGTATGCATCGGGAAGTTCGGAATGTTCCTCTGTCATCACCTGAGCCTCATCGTAGCCGCTCGACAGGATGACCGGAATTTCCGGCGATATGTTGCGCAGAGCAGACAGGGTATCCCATCCGTCCATCCGAGGCATCGACAAATCGGAGAGTACACAGCAGATATTATCTTGATGCGTAAATATCTCCATCGCTTCAACGCCATCTGTTGCTTCAAGTACGGTAAAGCCGATGTGTGACAGCATTGCCTTGACCATCTGGCGTACATCCGGTTCATCATCGATTACCAGTACTGTGCCGCTTTCTATTATTTGCGTCGCTTTTTCCACTTCCAACGAAAGGGAAACCGCCTCAGCAGACACCGGCAGGAAAACCCGGAAAATACTTCCTCTGCCGATCTCACTTTCAACCGTAACCCCCCCGCCATGAGCAGAAACAATTCCCATTACGGCCGCCAGCCCCAGCCCTCGGCCAACAAACTTTGTGGTGAAAAACGGATCAAATATCTTCTCGATATCCACATGTGTGATCCCACTGCCTGTGTCCGCAACTTCCAGGCAGGCGTAAAGAGCCTCCTTGGGCTGCCAGTCGATCGGAAAACGATGCGATAAGCTGATATCCGCCGAGGAAACCGTATTGACCGATAGGGTGATAGTCCCCTTTTTGTCGGCAATGGACTCCGAGGCATTGGTGACCAGGTTGGTCAATATCTGGTGCATTTGGCTCATATTGGCGCGAATGGTCGGTCCGGGAAGGGGGAATACCGGCGGCGCCATCAATACGTTTTTTGGAATAACGGATTGAAGCATCAACAGTCCTTTGCGGCAGGTTTCGGATAGATCCATAAGCTTTGGTTTGCCAGGCGTCTGCCCCAGATAGGTCAACATCAGCTTGCTGACATCCGCCGCTCTGTTGGAAGCTTTCATGGCGTTTAGCAGCTTCTGGCTTTCATCCGATCCCACCGGCAGATCGTTTATGACAAGCTCGAGGCTACCGACAACGACATAAAGCTGATTATTGAAATGATGGGCGATGGCGCCGGCCATGCGGTTCAGGCTTTCTGCTTTTTCAAGCTGCAGGCGTTGTCGTTCCCACCGGCTGCGTTCCGCATCATTTTTTTTCTGTTCGGTCAGATCGGTATTGACTCCAGAAACCCGAATGGCTTTACCATCGTTATCGCGCAAAATGTATCCCCGTGACAGGATCGGCACATAATGTCCGTCCTTATGAAACAGCCGGCTTTCTGCAACAAAAGAGGTTTCATTGGCTATGGCGTCGTCGATGATACGATTGACCCGCTCCAAATCTTCCGGGTGCATCAACTGACGCCATAGGTCAATATCGGGATTCATCTCGTTTTCCTGATAGCCAAGCATTTGCCACCATCTGGGTGAGTAGTACGGCGTATTGTCTGTCAAATCCACATCCCATATTGCATCCTGGGTTGCTTTCATCGCAAGCGTCAGTCGCTCCTTATTTTTCCACAAATCTTCCTGCGTTCGCTTGATATCTGTAATGTCACGACTGATCCCAAACAAGCCGACGACCTTCCCTTCGTGATTCAATAGCGGCCACTTGTTGGTGCTGACCCATCCTTTCTTCCCCAACGAGTCATAGTAAGGATCAACTTTGTTCAGAAGCGGTTTCCCGTCGCGGAAGACAGGTATTTCTTCTTCATAGTAAATTTGAGCCAACTCTACAGGGAATACATCCAGGCTACGTTTGCCGATCATATCTCGCCAACTGGCATGTCCGGTAATGTCGGCAAGTGTCTGGCTGCAAAATCGGTAACGGCAGTTTTCATCCTTGAAGTAGATAAAGTCACTGGTATTTTCTAAAAAAGAAATAAAATTACGGTTCAGCTCCTGTATCTTTTCTTCAGCCTGCTTGCGGTCGGTAATATCATGAGCCAGAGCAAACATGACCTTTTGCCCTTTCCACACATACGGTCCGCCGACAATTTCAACCGGAAATACCGTACCGTCTTTTTTTCTGTGGTACCGTAGAGGAATAAAGATCGTACCATCATGGATGGCTTTCCTGGTCGCCGCTTCAGACACTTGATGCTCTGCCGTAATATCGTGAATGGTCATTCCGGAAATGAGTTCTTCCCGGCTATAGCCGTACACGCGGGAGTAGGCGTCGTTTACGTCGAGCAGTTTGAGCGTTTCAAGATCAAAAATGCAGATTGCATATATCTCGTTGTTAAAAATGATTCGGTATTTTTCCTCGCTTTCTCTGATATCCACGGTCAACTGATCTGCAAGCTGCTGCGCCTTGAACCGGGTGTTTAAAAGGGAGATGAGCAGACCGAACAACAGCAGGCTGATCATCGTTCCAGCAAAAAAAACGCCATAGACCTTACCGTAGTTCAACTGACCGTCTGTCTGTGTGAAGCGAAGGAACCAGTTATGGTCGTTAAAATCTGTATGAGTTTGCAGAGTCAATCGTGATGCATCTACCGTTTCTGTCTTCCCCATCGGTTGACTGTCATAGAGCAATGAATCGGCAGACCCCTGCTCGTTATCGAAAATCTGCAAGCGAATCCGCTTTTCTGATTCCAGAGCCCATCCGATTAAAATACCCTGCATCATGTCTTTCATCCGATAGGGACTGTAAACCCATCCGTACAGTGCATCGCGGCGATGTTCTGTGGTGTCGGTCAACATTCCCTTCCGGTAAACGGGTACATACATCAAGGTTCCTGCCTGAACGTCCTGATCCGTTTCCTGCACCAGAATTACCTTTCCGGAGAGGACCGCCATATTCAAATCCCTCGACCGTTCCATTGCCATCCGGCGAACGGGTTCCGAGAACATGTCGTAGCCGAAGGCCCGAAGGTTTCTGCCAGAAAAAGGTTCCAGATAGATGATGGAGGTGTAGGTCTCACGGACGCCTTCTGGCTTCACATTGTAATCAGGAAACCCCTGGCTGCGAATTTCCTGTATATGCTGTTGAATCTCTTCACGGGGGATCACCAGAGAAAATCCAACGCCCTGTATGCCGGGAAGGTGCTGCTCGATATTTTGTCGCCAGGTGTAGGCATGCCACTTCTCCCGCGTAACCTCATCGGAAGCATCAAAGAGTGCTGCGGCACTTATCAATATCTGTTCATGCGCATTGATCCGTGCATCGATCCTGAGCTGGATCTGGCTGCATGCAAAGTTAAACTCTCTTTTTGCATCGGCATCAACGTCCATTTTTACATAAATTGTGGCGACAATCGTGGCAATAAGCCCAACAGACAACAGAACCCAAGGCAGCAGCCAGATACTTCTGCGTTTTGAGTTTTGATTCGATAACATTGTTCGATTCCTTTTCAGAAAAAAAATAGTTGTATCAATGACAGGGCTCAGGGCAAGGTGTATCGTGTGGAATAATTCATCCAGACCGGACATCATGTTGACGGCATCGGATATTTTGAACCCGTAAATCATCTTTATTTTTTCGGTTTGATTCATCCAGCGACTCCCGCACCTTTGCAGCCAGGTTCTGTATCGAAAACGGCTTCTGGATGAAGTTGACGCCCGGATCAAGCACGCCGTTATGGGCTATCTGGCTGTGTACCCGGACATAAACAGACGTTTGATGTTCGGATAGAGGGTCAGTAGGTTATTCGCCAGGTCCCAGCCCCAGACCGGTGCCTTTACCCATTTCCTTGGTTGTGAAAAACGGTTCGAAGATATGGGCCTGTGTTTCCTTATCCATGCCGCAGCCGTTGTCACTCACGGTTAGCATCACATACTCTCCTGGCGCAAAGTCCAGATGTGATGCACAGTATTCTTTACCGAAGATACAGTTACGCGTCTCGATGGTCATTTTTCCAACACCAGAAATTGAATCGCTCGAGTTGATACACAGGTTGGCCAGGATCTGATCGATCTGGGTTGGATCCACCTTGACCGACCAGGTTCTTGCCCGGAAGCCAAACGATATCTATATCCTCTCCAATAAGGCGTTGCAACAGCTTAAGCATCTTCTCCGCGTAACCACGAGCTAAGCACACGCGGGTTGCGCCATCCTTCCGGATAGCGCATATCTCCATTTCGTAGGATTTGCCATTGCCTACGGCGGCATCAACGGCTTTTCTTAGCTGCTGGATGTCTTCCGGATAATACAACTTCCGTTGATCGGCAAAGGATGGCGCACCATCGGCCGGGTTTAACTGGAAAATACGGAACAACTCGTCTGACCATATCACTGCACCCGTTGCCACATCCCATTCCCAACTGCCCACATGTGCAATGCTCTCTGTTCTTGCCAGCATGGCCTGA
>CAJBLH010000146.1 GCA_903953895.1 uncultured Desulfobacteraceae bacterium
CTGGAAACCCAAAACCGCTGAGGTTATGCTCTTCCTCAGAAGCACCTTGCTTTGCGGAAGATGGAAGAATATGTTAGAGAACCTATTCAGACTTAATCGGAGTGGTGTAGTACTTTGCCACTAAATGGGAATGCACCCTATATGAAGTGTAGAGGAACGCATAGTCAATAAAAAGATCACTCCCGGCGCTACGCTCATTTTCATTTCGGTTAGGCCGGATACGGTTATCCCTGAAGAAATACACGCAATGATGATGAAAAAGTTTCATGCGTTTCTTCTTGTTGGCGGCATGCCGGAGGCGGTGGCGCGGTATGCTGAGACCTGGTCATTTATCGATCTCGATCCCGTCTATGAATCGATCCTCACCGGCCTGCGGGATGACGTCTCCAAGTATGCAAGTGCCGCGAAGACAAAATATATCCAGCACATTATCGAACATGCCACAAAATATGTCGGCCTTCAGATCAAATATGAAAAGTTCGGGGAGTCCAACTTCCGCTGTTTATAATGGACAGGTTGGCGAGCAGATCGCAGGGCAGACCTTGCTGGCATTGAACACCCGCAAAAAAGCGAATCTGCATTATGGTACCGCGAACAAAAGGGCGCGACTTCCGAGGTGGATTATCTTGATGGTCATCAATGACCGGCTCGTTCCGGTGGAGGTCAAATCCGGCAAGACAGGGACGTTGCGATCCCTGCACAATTTCATGGATGAAAGCAGAATCGATTTTGCAGTCAGGATATATTCCGGAAATATGAGAACCGAACAGATTACAACTTTCAATAAAAAGAAGTTCATGCTTTTTTCCGTACCTTTCTATCTGCTGTTCGGAATCCATGAACTTTTGTAACCGCTTCCACTCGCACATTCAGGCTCCCCCTGGTGAATGTACTTCGAAACAATTTCTCCGGTTCATCTAAAGGTTACGTGTATAGGCTGGAATTCCGGTGACCTGGATAAGATGACACTTGACATGGCGACTTATTGATAATGAAACCGTGCCGCGCTATCGCCCACTTTATTGCTTTATTATTTTATTATATTGCATTAAACTAAAATAAAAGAATTTCTTATTTTAGGATCGGTTCATACGGTATGAAACGGAATCTTCAAGGACATTACGAAGTGATATCAACGGTGGGCGAGAAGGTAAAAGCCTTTGTGCCTGCGCCATTACCGCCGCAGCCGCCCATCGATTGGACGCCGGAATTGCGGAGCAAGTTCGATCAGGCGCTTCTGGCCTTGGGCCGGCTGGATAGCGTCTCCACTCTGCTGCCGGACGCTTCGCTGTTTCTCTATATGTATGTTCGCAAAGAGGCCGTTCTTTCTTCCATGATTGAAGGCACGCAGTCATCGATTTCAGATCTGTTGATGTTCGAGCTGGACCAGGAGCCGGGCGTTCCCGTGCAAGATGTCCAGGAGGTCAGCAGCTATGTGGCGGCGCTCAATCATGGCCTGGCGCGTTTGGCCGAAGGGTTTCCACTGTCTCTGCGTCTGATCCGGGAAATTCATGAGGTGCTGCTTTCAAAGGGGCGCGGCAGCAGAAAGTCGCCGGGAGAATTCCGGCGCAGCCAGAACTGGATTGGTGGCACGCGACCCGGTAATGCCGCTTACGTTCCGCCACCCGCGGAACAGGTACTCGCGTGCATGGGCAGGCTGGAGCTGTTCCTGCACGATCAGCCGGAACCCACACCGGTTTTGCTGAAAGCGGCCTTGTTTCATGTGCAGTTTGAGAGTATCCACCCGTTTCTGGACGGTAACGGACGACTGGGAAGACTTATGATTACATTGCTTTTGTGTGATCAGAAGACACTTCAAAAGCCGATGCTTTATTTAAGCCTCTATTTCAATATGCACCGGCAAATCTACTACGAGCTGCTGAACAGCATCCGCCTGAACGGAGACTGGGAGGCATGGCTCGATTTTTTCGCCGATGCGGTCATTGTTACCGCCAATCAGGCATTGGAAACAGCCCGGCAACTGATCGCACTTTTCAGAGAAGATGCGGCCAGAATCAGTGGACTTGGCCGGGCCGGGCTGTCGGCGCTTCAGGTCCATCGGGCGCTTCTGGAACATCCCATCGCCACATCCGGCTGGCTGGTGGAAAAGACGGGCATCACCCCGGCAACCGTCAACAAGTGTTTGAGCCATCTGCAGCATCTCGGAATAGTTCGGGAACATACGGCGCAAAAACGAAACCGGATTTTCAGCTATGTTCGCTATGTGGAAATCATAAATTTAGGCACGGAATTGCCCGGCACGTAAAATCAAAAGAAAAACGGCCATTTTGAATTTTGGCTCCCCCTGGTGGACGCACTTCGAAACCAATTCGCCGGTTCGTCTAAAGAAATGATAAACACCATTCTTGTCGCTCAGGCTCAAGTTAGCGATGGATTCCTCGCTGTCCAACA
>CAJBLH010000147.1 GCA_903953895.1 uncultured Desulfobacteraceae bacterium
CACCGAGCGGTAAATTGCTTCAAATCGAAGTCGGCAGTTCGCCTTTCGGTTAATTTGAATGTCCAAAAAAAATGTACTTTTTCGACTCAAATTAACGAGGTCTGAATAGAAGGGATTTTATCACATCACGGTTTGAGATTCTTCAACTGGAACGCTGGTCTGAACAATGTGGTAGCAGGATTGTTGTATTGCCTTATCCGTGCATTGGCTATATAAAGGACTTCCATGTGGTATCTCACACTCATTTTCATATAGACTTTCAGAAAATTCATTTCGCAAGGCAGCAGGGAGGGAATAGGCCTTTTTCTGCCATTCCCGACCGATAACGCAGCGAAATTGTTTTTCTGAATGTCTGTAGGTTCTGTTGGGCTGAGGGCTAATTGAATAATCGTTTTAAACAGAAAAAGATTCATGGCATTCCTGCATTGATTGTCTACGCTCTTTTTTCAGCGTTTCTTCTGATTCCCGGCGAGAATATCATCGGAAGTCCGTATTATCTGATTGGATCGGGCGGCATGTTCTTGTGCATGCTTTGGATCATGAGGCATTGGCCTGGCAAGCAGATGCTTCTCGCCGTATTGTTTTTGGCTTTCCTGGTCAGAGTTATTGCAGTATTTCAGTTTCCGGAAAACAGTGATATCAATCGGTATATCTGGGAAGGCGAAGTTCAACTCGCTGGGTATAACCCGTATCTGCTGGCGCCGGAATCCGATACGCTGAAACACCTCAGGAATGAAAACTGGCAGGATATCAATTTTAAATATATTCCTGCGATTTATTGGCCTTTTGCACAGATGCTGTTTAAACTGGGAGCCGCCATTTCACCCAGTCACAATTTTTTTAAAGCAATCCTGCTTACCTTCGATATTGGAACGCTGGTTGTGCTGCTGTTGATCCTGCGCCCGGTTACCCGCGATTTCAGGGAAATCGTCCTGTATGCACTGAATCCCATAACAATTATCTCTGTGGCAGGGGAAGGCCATCTGGAAAGCATCCTCGTGTTCTGGATCATGCTGTCTCTTTATGGGTTCAGACAGAAAAAGCCATGGCTGATGTACCTGTCGCTTGGGCTTGCCGCCATGACAAAAATGACACCTGTCATCTTTCTACCCCTGCTTGTCGAGCGTAGCAACCTGAAGTTCTTTCCCTTTTTTCTGCTGCCTTTCGGGCTGATGCTGCCTTATTATAATCCGGGAATGGATTTTCTATCCACACTCGACATCTTTCTATCCAGCTTCAACCACAACGGTCTGTTCTATTATGTCAGCCTGTCCACGGTCGGCGTGCTGCCGACGGCCTGGGTGTCTATGCTTTTTGCCGCAAGTATCTGCGGGTTCATATTTTTTCTGACACCAGACAGACCCCGATCTGTTTTTCTGGTATCTGCCATTTTACTGGTTTTTGCTCCGACATTTCACACATGGTACTTGCTGCTGGTCACACCTTTTCTGGTGCTGTACCGATCCCCGCCCTGGATCATTCTCCATCTGACCATGCTGCCGCTGGTTTTCTTTTTTATTCCATGGGCCACACACCCGTTATGGCATAACTGGCCGGTGCTTCAGGCATCTGAATTTCTTCCCTTTATCGCTGCCAGCCTGTGGTGTTTCTGGAAAAACATCCAGTACTGGCCGGTCTGGTTTCCGCAGGCTCAAAGTGTATCCGTAGTTATACCGGTGGACAAACCAGAGCCAGATGTTGTCGGATGCATTCAATCCATCAGCAAGCTTGAATGTCCGGTTGAAATTATT
The DNA here is from genome assembly GCA_903953895.1 of uncultured Desulfobacteraceae bacterium. Taxonomy (GTDB): domain Bacteria; phylum Desulfobacterota; class Desulfobacteria; order Desulfobacterales; family Desulfatirhabdiaceae; genus RAAP-1. The sequence continues at coordinate 1,752 of CAJBLH010000147.1, forward strand.
GTTGTTGGCAGCGAGCCGTTCAACAATGCCCCGGTGATTGCCGAAATGTTTCCGGATATCAATCTCCTTTCATCCGGGCCTGGAAGGGGGTTGCAAATCAGCAGCGGGGTCAGCACGGCCCAGAACGATGTGGTCGTTGTTCTTTCAGCAAAATCCAGACTGTTACCAGGCGCAATTTCCCGCATGCTGAAAGCGCTTCAAGACAATGAAAACGCTGTCGGCGGATACTTAGGCTCGAATCACCCTTCACGGCAGGGTATGTTTTTCAATCGGCTGATGCCGGTTTTAAACCGGATATGGGTGAATGCTTCCGGTATCAGTGCAGGAAATCAGTGCAAATTTTTCAGACGCGGCTCGTTTCAGGTTGATTTTCCTGCAACCGAGATGCTGGTGGACATCGAGCTGTCACTTCTCATGAAAGAGACCGGTGCGCTCATATTTATCCCGGATAGCGAGACCGGCTTTATCCGAAAGCCAAAGCCCGACAGGAATTGGGTTGAATCCGCCATGGGATTTTATATGATAATGCGGTACCTGACATTGAGAAGATTCGGGATGGCGGGCGACTGCTGCACGGGTTGTCATGCTGCCATGCCGACAGATCCGGCAAAAAAGCAAGCCACCTGATGTTCACCCTGAATGTTTCTCAGCGCAGGTTCTGTCCTGCTACACGCTTCTTGGGTATATAAGCACCGGGTGTGAAACCGGCAACCAGACGGCGGATCGATCGGACTGGGAACATCGCCTTTCAAGATGATGCGGTGCCGCTTCAAGGTGGGGTCCGGCAGGGGAGATGCAGAGAGCAACGCCTGGGTGTATGGATGCAGGGGCTGCCTGTAAAGCTCACTGCTGCCAGCGATTTCAACGATCTTTCCCAGATACATGACAGCCACCCGGTCGCTGATATATTCCACAACGCTCAAGTCATGTGAAATAAAGAGATATGTCAGCCCGAATTCATTTTGCAGATCCTTTAACAGATTGATTACCTGAGCCTGAATAGAGACATCCAGGGCCGATACCGCCTCATCACAGACCACGAATTTGGGATTCAGTGCAAGGGCTCTGGCAATGCCGATTCTTTGGCGCTGACCTCCTGAAAACTGGTGGGGATAGCGCCGCATGTGTTCCTGTCTGAGGCCGACGACCTCGAGCAGATACAGAACCCGCTGCTCCCGCGTTTCCCGGCTTTTGACGCCATGAATCAGCAGGGGCTCGCCGACGATCTGGGAGACGGTTTTCCGAGGATTCAGGGAAGAAAACGGATCTTGAAAAATGATCTGCATCTGCTTTCGAAGTTCCCGAACCTGCTTCGGAGAATATGTCAGAATGTCTTCGTTTTCAAAAAAGACATTGCCGGACGTGGGCTCTTCCAGGCGGAGAATCGCACGGCCCAGCGTGGATTTGCCGCAGCCAGACTCTCCCACAAGTCCCAATGTCTCACCTTGCCGAATCGATAAGGAAACACCGTCAACAGCCTTCACGGCAGCGATCTGCTTGAGGAATACCCCACCATGAATGGGATAGTGTTTGACGATATTGTGGACTCGAACAAGGGGCGACCCGGATATATTCGAATGGTCGGTTTCAGACATATTTCAGACACCGTGCCATATGATGAGGTTCTGCGGCAACCATTTCCGGTTCGATTTGCCGGCAGTCGGAAGACGCATCCGGACATCTGTCGTTGAACATACATCCGGACGGCAGATTCAACAAAGAGGGAACCGTGCCCTTTATCGTGTTCAGTCGCCCGCCGGAGAGCTTTCGTTCCAGGACAGGAATGGACTGGAGAAGCCCCACGGTATAGGGATGTTTCGGACGGGCGAACAATGAGGCGACATCCGCATATTCCACCACTTTTCCGGCGTACATGACCGCGACGTGCTGCGCCATTTCGGCGATGACCCCAAGATCGTGCGTGATAAAGAGAATGGATGCACCGATTTCAGATTTGAGATTGTTCATCAAGTCGAGGATCTGTGCCTGTATCGTAACATCGAGTGCGGTGGTGGGTTCATCTGCGATCATCAGGCGGGGATTGCAGGCCAGGGCCATGGCGATCATGACCCGTTGGCGCATGCCGCCACTCATCTGATGCGGATAATCGTCCATCCGTTTTTCCGGCGCTGGTATGCCCACCAATTGGAACATGGCGATGACGCGTTCCCGAACTTCTTTGCCGGAAAAGTTCTGATGGATGTGAATGGATTCTCCGACTTGATCTCCGACCGAATACACCGGATTCAGGGATGTCATGGGCTCCTGAAAAATCATGGAAATCCGGTTGCCTCTGATTTTTCGCATCTGAGGTTCGGACAACGCAAGAAGATTGGTTCCCTGAAAATCGATTCTGCCACCGACGATTTTCCCCGGAGGCTCGGGAATCAGCCGGATAATGGAATGGGCGGTAACACTTTTGCCGCAGCCCGATTCGCCGACCAGTCCGAGCGTTTGGCCGGAAGGGATTGTCAGGCTGACATCATCGACTGCCTTGGCAATGTGTCCGCGTACATAGAAATAGGTTTTCAAATGCTGAATATCGACAACCGGTTGCGTTGTATCCATGGATGCCTTTATGTGGTTAGTGGTCAGTAGCCGGATCAGTCTCTCAGCCGCGGGTCCAGTACATCTCTGAGCCCGTCGCCGAACAGGTTGAATCCCAGAACCGCTACCAGGATAGACAGACCCGGCATGGTCATGACCCACCAGGCGCGAAGCGCCATGGACCGGCCCTCGGCAATCATCGCTCCCCATTCAGGCGTCGGGGGCTGGGCCCCAAGCCCCAGAAAACTCAGGGCTGCGGCATCCAGAATCGCCGATGCAAACCCCAGCGTTGTCTGAACGATGAGCGGCCCCAGACAGTTGGGAAAAATCGTGACAAAAATAATCCGCAGATTTTTGGCGCCGATGGCACGGGATGCCGTGACATAGTCTTTTTCGCATTCTTCCAGCACAGAGGCCCGGACAATACGCGCATAGCGGGGAATATAAATGATGCCAATCGCCAGCATGGCGTTTCTCAGGCTGGGGCCAAGATAGGCGACCATGACAATGGCAAGCAGTATGTGGGGAAAAGCCAGCAGAATATCCATAGAGCGCATGATGAGGCTGTCCTGGTAGCCTTTGTAATATCCAGCCAGCGCCCCCAGAAGAGATCCGACACAGAATGCCACACCCACGCTGAAAACCGCCACCATCAGGGAGACCCTGGCCCCGTATAACAGCCGGGACAGAATATCCCGACCGAGATCGTCTGTTCCCAGGATATGTTTCCAGGTCCCGGTTTCATACCAGACCGGCGGTTTCAACTGATCATAAAGGGATGCCTCGACAGCGCTGTGCGGACTCAGGATCGGTGCAAGCAGGGCAGTCAGGATAAAGAGAAGCACTATGAAGAATCCGGCAACGGCGGTTTTGTTCCGCCAGAGCTGTTCGACCTGATCGATAAAGGGATGGCGATCTTCGGGATTCTTTACAGGAGTATTATTGGGCATCGGATTTGATTTCATCCCTGGTAGCACTCCCTCCCAGCCTCCCCCCGCGCTGGGGGAGCGACAAGAATGCTTTATTTAACGCTGATTCTGGGATTGATTACTGCGTACAAGACATCAACAATCAGATTGATAATAATAAAAGTGGCCGCAATAAACAAGGTGCCGCCCTGAATGACGGCATAATCGCGTTTCATGACCGCATCGAACATCCATTTGCCTACACCCGGCCAGGCAAAAATCGTTTCGGTCAAAATCGCACCGCCCAACAGAATCCCGAACTGAAGGCCAATGGTGGTGACAACCGGAATCAGGGCGTTTCGCAGCGCATGCTTGATCACCACCTTGAATTCAGAAAGTCCTTTGGCCTTGGCAGTTTTGATATAATCCTGCCGCAGAACATCGAGCATGCTGGATCGGGTCATCCGGGCGACGATGGCCATGGGGATACTGCTCAATGTAATGGCCGGAAGTGTCAGATGCCAGAGCGCATCTCTAAAAGCGAGCCAGTTGCCCGTCAACATGGCGTCGAGAATATAAAACTGGGTTTTGACATCCAGGTCCACGCCGATCGTCAGCCTGCCAGACATGGGAAGCCATCCGAGAAACAGGGAAAAAATCAGCATCAGCACCAGGCCCAGCCAGAAAATGGGCATGCTGACGCCGATCAGTGCGCCGATCATGCTCAGGTAGTCAAAAATGGAATGTTGTCGGATGGCTGAAACGATGCCGAAAATAACCCCGAAAAAACAACTGATGAGCATGGCGGCGAAGGTCAGTTCGATGGTGGCGGGAAAACGTTCCTTGACTTCGATCCATACTTTTTGCCGGGTCATGATGGTTTCGCCGAGATCTCCCTGCAGGAGGCGGCCGATAAACAGGCCGTACTGAACATACAGGGGCTTGTTCAGCCCCAGATGTTCCCGGATTTCCTGAATCGCCGCCTCTGTGGACCGCTCTCCGAGCATCAACTCGGCAGGATCGCCGGGGGTGATGTGAAGCATGAGGAAAACAATGATGGATACCCCCAGGAGGGTGGGAAAAAGCATCAGTATGCGCCGGAGAATGTATGCAGGCATGCGGTCATCACCCCTGAAATATCCTGTAAACTTTCATGAATGCACCTGGCATTTTCCTCCGGTCCCCTGCTGAGGAACAGAGACAGACGCCGCCTCCCAGCGGGGGGATGCTGGGAGGGGAGCTGGCCGAAACGATGGTCACGGCCAAAAATAGGAAAGCATATGGCGACGAAGGCCTATTCCAGCCAGACGTTTTTCATCCGCATGGACTGGGTGGGATGGAGTTTGAAATTCTTGACGTTTTTGAGCTGGGGGCTGACGACAGTGGAATGCGCCACACAGATGGTGCCCACTGGGTGCATTCCCATTTAGTGGCAAAGTACTACACCACTCCGATTAAGTCTGAATAGGTTCTCTAACATATTCTTCCATCTTCCGCAAAGCAAGGTGCTTCTGAGGAAGAGCATAACCTCAGCGGTTTTGGGTTTCCAGAA
>CAJBLH010000148.1 GCA_903953895.1 uncultured Desulfobacteraceae bacterium
AAAAGCGCATCTCGTTAAAGCTTCTCTTGAAACCCCTTCTTAAAAAAAGATATTTCCTTTATAAAGTAACCGGGCTTGTCCAACCAAACGGATAAGATTGTGGTTCGCTTCGCTCTCACAATCTATCCTTATTCGTTAGGCTGATTTTGGACAGTATGAACGCAACGCCATTACTTATTTTTCGTTCGAGCTCCATGATTGATTATGCTACTTCTTGCATAGGCCGTATTCTTGGAATTGGCAAATCACGGCCTTGAACTTGGAAATCTTGAATAACCTCTTCAATAACTTCACACAATTCACCATAAAGTTGTATGTGGTCATCGCCATGAATCCCTGTAATTAAATCAGGACATTTTCCGATATAAACATTATCCTCTTCACTCCATTCTACCCATTTATGATAATAATCAGCAGTTTTCATTTTTTTACACTCGCTATTGCTTCCTTCACTTGCCATTCTTGATAGTGCTTAGCATCATCCCCTTCTTTGCCGCTGACAGTTACTGCACCAGCATATTTTTCGTGCATATATTTTCGATGAGAGCCTTTCCCAGCCTTAGAAATTTCATAAAAGCCAGCGTGTTCCAAATCTCTAATGAGTTCTCTAATTTTTCTTGGCATCTCGTTTATGATTAATTTTAGAGACTATTTTCAGTGGTTATTTTTGTTTTACTCGTTGACGTTCTTCCTGTGCTTCAACTCAGCCGCGCCGGGTCTTTTCGGCGTCGGCTGGAGTGACAGGTTGGCAGATTTCCCTGTTCGCACGTTCTCAGACTCGGTCTTGCCAAATTCGTGGGTTCCGCTTCGCGTGGGCCACTGCAATGGTGGAAACGATTTGCTCTCCCTCGACAAAGAACATTCCATAAGGGAAACGCCGCATTAAAGCACGCCTAATAATGCCTTTGTACACAACCGGATAAAGCTAAGGATTCCTTTCGATTGACGCCATCACAGCATCCACGCACAGGAGAAATTCCCCGCCCAAATCACGAACTTGTTGCTCATACCACTGGTATGCCTCGGCAAGATCGGCTTCAGCCTCAGCTCTGACGATCACCGGTTTCTTCATGGTCTGTACCGATTACGAATGCGTTCCCTAACTTCGATCCAAGGAGACCCAGCAGCAGGATTCAGGTGATATGCTTCTATCCGGCGATCCAGTTCCTTTTTCTGCTCTTCGCTGAGCGCAACGGCCTCTGGAACGGCCGCGATGCTGTCCCAGATGTCTTCGACCATTTGAATACGCTCAGCGACACTTAACTCGAGAATGTCTGCTGCTTTTGTACTCATGGCATCCTCCAATCATGTTTGATGCGCGGTTACAATGCTGACGTGAATCTCCACTGACAACGTAAAGCTAAGCCGCGCTCCACCTAACATGCCGAAGCTGAACGGACGTTCTCGGCATCAGCTTGAACGACTTGTTGGACGAAGCCGCATGCGCCTTCTCTGTCATTGAATATACATGATGCGTACATTTCCGATATACATTGTCCCAGTCCGCCGGCAATATACTCATTTTTTGCCTCAACAACAGTAATGACAGGGGCGCTTATATAAAATTGTTCCTGTGATTTGCTGATAATAAAATCACAATAACCGGTCAGTCCTTTTTCTTTATCAACATCCAGATTGACACCGGAGAAAAAGCTGATTTTGTTATCCGATATTTTTCTGACTTCCTGCAAAATGTTTGCAATTATCAATTCTGAACGGACTTTCTCAGTTCCGACAGCCGTAGCAAGAGACACATTGTAGTTTAATGTGGCTAACAAATATTCACTGATTTGTATCTCCTGTATATTAGAGAACAAATCCCTGTCTTCAACCACTGTTACATTGAGTTCATCCTTTAACTCTTTTTAATGTAAAATCACTATATGACATAGGGTTTTATATCCTATTGGATTTTGGCAAGACGACCAAGGATAAGCTGATTATATCGAATTCTGGGGAGATATAGACATTCAGAAAAATAATTTCGCGGCGTTATCGGTTGGAGATATACAACAGTATTATCTCCTTCCTGCTGCCTTGCGAAATGAATTTTCTGAGAGTCTATAGAAACATATGCTTGCCTTTTTTTCAAGGAACTTATGAAGAAATACAAAATGAGGATGGATAGGCATCTCTCTTTAGCACTCAGTATTTTCATGGAACAAAGACAACCGGAGGATACAGAAAACACCGCCCAAGAATCGAATATAATCAAAGATTTATGTTTTTCATACCCATACCATCAGGGCGCTGAATCCGGCTACCCCGATCAGAGCGAACCAGTCTGATCGGTCTGGATGGAACGCGAATGGTCGGCTGTTTTCCGGCGAATAACATCTGGCCTCCATGGCATCCGCCAACTGGTCCGCAGTCTTTAGAGTTCGGCAGAGCAGCGGCAGCGAAAATTTGACGGTCCGGTAAACCGGATTCTTTCGATTCTGAATGCAACGGCATTGCTGCGCTGCCGACGTTTCCCTGGCCTGTTCCAGAATAGCCGGCAGAAATCGCACCACCAGACTCATCATGACGGCAACCTGTTTTCCTGGTAATCCTGGAAAAGGTCTACAGAACCACTCAATGGCCGTTCGGATACCGGAAGGCCGGGTAGTGGCCATCCACAACACGCCGAGAAACGTCAACACGATCAGTCGCCAGCATATCAGCCCTCCCTCCACGGCGCCTGCCGTATCCCATACAACCGATACGCCGGAATGCCCCGAAAAAACCGATACAGTTACCGCGCGGGCCCAAAAAACGACAATCAGCGCCAGCGCGAGATAACGAAGGTGGCGGATGAGTTCAGTGAGCTGTAATCGAACACAGACCGAGAGCATGAAGCTAAAAATAGACAGGCATATCAGCCCCATCGGTTCCGCCTTGAGAACGGCGACACTGAGAACTGCCATGCAGACCATTTTGAAGCGGACATCCATGGTTACCGGACGGTTCATCCGTAAACGGCCTCCATCCGACAAGCACATGGCATTTCAAGACCAGCGCATTCAACCTGCCGTATCACATTTTCAAACAAGCCGTCTTGAATGATCGATCCATTTTTCATCAGGATCAGCCGGCCTGCATGCCCCATGGTTCTATCCAGATCATGGGTCGAGAGAATGATGGTTTTGCCTGTCTGCTTCAGGGTGATGATCCGGGAGAGAACCTGAAGCATTCCGGAATAATCCAGATTTGCAAAGGGTTCATCCAGAACCAGAACCTGAGATTCCATGGCCAGAATGCCGGCAATGGCCAGACGGCGTTTTTCTCCGCCGGAAAGCCGGTGGGGCTTGCGATCGCTGAGATGTTCCAGGCCGACTGCGGACAGGGCCGATATCACCCGACGGTTCACCTCGGCCGGCGCCAGACACAGATTTTCCGGCCCGAACGCCACATCATCGTAGACCGTTTCGCCGACAATTTGACTGTCTGCATCCTGGAACACCAGACCCACCATCTGGCGGGCCCGCAGCACATCCGCAGACACCGAAACGCCGTTGACGCGGACATCTCCGGAATGCGGCATCAGGAGCCCGTTCAGATGCCGGAAAAGCGTGGTTTTGCCGGAACCGTTCGGCCCGGCGACCACGACGAATTCCCCGGCTGCAATCTTGAAGGAAACATCGTCAATTCCCAGGGTACCGTCTTGAAACCGATGGTTGAGATGCGACACTTCGAGAATGGGGATATTGGGAAGGGTCATGTGCGAATGAAATCCTTCAGCATTCGGGTAATGGGAACAGCAGCGACGATTTTCAGGGCGTCCCCCGGCAAAAACGGATACAGCCCGGCAGACAGGGCTTTTGGCCAGGCCATGCCCGTCACAGCTTTCAACCAGGGAACACCACAGGCATAAACGGTAAGCGCGCCCACCGTCATTGCCACAATGGAGAAAAACGGCTTTTTCGGCAATTTTTCAGACAGAACACCGATGACGAAGACCGCCGGCAGATACCCCAGCAGATACCCGCCGGTGGGCCCGGCGAACTTGGCGATTCCGCCGGTTCCTCCGGCAAAAATGGGAAGGCCCATCGCACCGGTCAACAGATAAATGGCAACACTCCATACCCCCCATCTGGCGCCCAGAAGCAGACCCGCCACAAACACGAATAAATTCTGAAGAGCGATGGGAACCGGTCCGAAGGGAATCGCCAGAAAGGCGCCTGCCGCCGTCAGGGCGGCAAACAAGGAGGCATAGACCATCATGCGAATGCTATTTATCGATTTCATGGGAATTTTGTTCCATTCGGGATTACATTAGCTTTCAAGACCATGCTGTTGGGAAGGCAGCAAGGGAGGGGATAGACCTCAATCGTTATTCATGCAGTCGCCATAAAGTACTTTTTTAAGAGAACCATCCGCAAGCTTCAGAATCAGGGCCCCGGCCGAATCGATGTCCAACGCCAGACCCGTGGATGTTTCCTGCGGGGTGATCACCGAAACATTTCTTCCCAGCGTGCAGGTCATTTCTTTCCATTCCAGAACGACATTCTCCAGATTCACATCCGATCCGTCCAGATATGTTTGAAGTTCATTGAGGAACCGGGCCAGAATCTCTTTCCGGGAAACCGGTTTTCCCAGCAGTTGCATCAGAGAGCAGGCATTGGGTTCAACTGCCGTCGGATCATTGTTGACGTTGATTCCAATGCCAACCGTGACAAACGAGACCATTTCCGCCACAGCTTCCATTTCAGAAAGCATTCCCGACAGTTTTCCGCCCTCAACCAGCAAATCGTTCGGCCATTTGACGGCGGCATTCAGGCCGGTCAGTTTTCGGATCACCCTGCAAAGGGCCAGGGATGCCGCAAAATTGACCCGGGAACACCACTGCAATGGAATGTCGGGCCGCAGAATCAGGGTAAAATACAGCCCCCCATCGCTGGAATGCCAGCTTCGCCGCAGCCGACCCCGCCCGCTGGTCTGCCGGCCAGCGATCACGACAGTGAGATGGGGCGCACCTTTTCGGGCCATGTCTCTGGCGATATCCATCGTGGAGGAAACTTCGGAGAAATAATGAATCAAGCCTTCCCGTTCCGGAAACTCCCATGGAAACGGCGTGTCCGGCGACATCAGAAGCTGATAACCTCGGGGACTCGCCTGAATTTCGTATCCGCTTTCCTGAAGTTTTTGGATGTGCTTCCACACCGACACCCGCGAAATGCCGAGTACCGTACTCAGGTTTTCTCCGGAGACGATATCGGGTGTAGATCGGAATATTTCGAGTATTTTGGATTTCATATCTGGAACATGTTTTCGTTAACCTCATTTTTGTAGAGGTTAACGAAAAATGAAATATCTGTCAATATTGAAAGCTATAGAAGCACGGAGAAAATACGGGCTTTAGGAATCGCACCTTCTCTCAGCATGACCGGCGGATATCGGGAGACATCCAGGATGGTCGAGCCGGCCCCGCCTTCCAGAGGCCCGGCATCCAGGATCAGGTCAACGGCGCCCGCCACAGCCGGGTCAATATCCGTGATCCGGGAACAAGCGGATTGACTGGAAAGATTGGCGCTGGTTGCCGTGATGGGTCGTCCTGCAGCACGCACCAGGCACCGGGCTACCGGATGAACCGGAAGCCGGATGCCGATGTTGCCGGTGCCAGCGGCCAGGCCGGGGAGAACACCGGCTCCGGCTTTAAAGACGAGGGTGAGTTTTCCGGGCCAGAAGGCTGTCATGAGCCGCTCTGCAGCCGGAGAAATTTCCCGAACCAGACGCCAAATCTCCCCGATATTTGAAACCAGAATCAGAATGGGTTTATCCGGCGGACGCCGCTTGACGGCAAACACCTTATCGACAGCCGCGGGATTGAAGGCATCTGCCGCCAGTCCGTAAAGACCAGTCGTTGGAAAGACCACCACCCCGCCACTGCATATGATCCGTGCCGCTTCCTGAATAATATCGTCCTGGGGCTGTCTGCCGTCCACCCGGCGGATGTTATCTTTGAGATTCAATTTTTCGGGCTTTCTGTTCTACCTCCGAGGCCATCTGTACCTTGAACGCTTCCAGAAGTTTTTCCAGACGGGGATCGGAAAGCGCCAGCATCTGAACCGCCAGAATCCCGGCGTTTCTGGCCCCGGATTTGCCGATGGAAACAGTCGCCACCGGAATGCCCGGCGGCATCTGAACCGTTGACAGCAGAGCATCGAACCCCTGAAGGCCGGAAGAGTCGATGGGAACCCCGATGACCGGAAGCGTTGTATGGGCGGCCATGACCCCGGCCAGATGCGCCGCATGCCCGGCGCCCGCGATAATGACCTTGATGCCGCGCTTGAGAGCCAGGCCGGCGAATTCAGCCGCTCTGGCAGGGCTTCGGTGTGCAGAGGCGATCGTCATCTGATACGGCACCCCGAATTTTTTCAGGATCATCGCAGTCTCTTCCATGATATGAAGATCCGAGTCGCTGCCCATGACAATCCCGACATGCGGAGCGGTTTCAAGCCGCTTGACCGCTTTTTGCCCGATATCCTTGCGGTAATGAACCCCCGCCCAGGTAATTCTGGAAACCGCCTGATAGGCCGTTGCAATGGCTTCTTTAATCGAATCGCCAAGCGCCGTGACCCCCAGAACTCTTCCGCCATGAGTCACGATGGACCGGTGATCCTCTTTTGCAAAAGAAGTTCCGGCATGAAACACGATGACATTTTTCATCTTTCGGACATCATCGAGTCCGGAAATCTGAATGCCCTTGGTATAAGCGCCCGGATAGCCGCCGGCGGCCATGACCACGCATACAGACGCCCTCTCGTCGATATCGAGCTTGCATGTATCGAGCCTGCCGTCGATCACCGCTTCCATAATGTCGATGATGTCGGTTTTCAGACGGATCAACAACGGCTGGGCTTCCGGATCACCGAACCGGGCATTGAATTCAAGAACTCTGATCCGATCGTTATCGATCATCAGGCCGGCGTACAGCACGCCCTTATACGGACGCCCTTCTGCAGCCATGCCGTTCACGGTCGGGATCATGATCTCCGACATGATTCTTCGGTGAAGGTATCCATCCACCACTGGAGCCGGAGAATAGGCGCCCATGCCGCCGGTGTTGGGGCCTTCATCATTGTCGAAAACCGCTTTATGATCCTGGGAGGTCGGCAAGGGCAGGACGGTTTTGCCGTCGGTAAACGCCAGAAAGGAGGCTTCTTCACCGGTGAGAAATTCCTCGATCAGCACTTTTTTACCGGCTTCCCCATAAGCCAGGTCGATCATGATAAGCTTGAGGGCGCTGATGGCCTCATCTGCGGACTGACAGACCACCACCCCTTTTCCGGCTGCCAGGCCATCGGCCTTGATGACCAGCGGAAAGGCGGTTTTTTTGATATATGCTTCCGCTTTTTCATACCGGGTAAAGGTTTTACTTTCAGCCGTCGGAATACCGTATTGATTCATGAGGGTCTTGGCAAAGGATTTGCTGGATTCGATTTCCGCCGCTTTACGGTTGGCCCCGAAAATTCGAAGCCCTTTTTTCTGAAAGATATCCACGATGCCAAGCGAAAGCGCACCTTCTGGCCCCACAACCGTTAAATCGATGGCTTCTTTTTTGGCAAACTGTAACAGCTTGTCGATCTCTTCGGCGCCGATCGGAACACAGGTGGCCATATCCGCAATGCCTGCATTGCCGGGAGCGCAGAATATCTTTTTCACCCGCTGACTTTGCGCAATTTTCCATATCAGGGCATGTTCCCTGCCCCCTCCGCCAATCACCAGAATTTTCATGAACATCCCTCCTTTGATGAAAATATATTTTATCTTAAGCTCTCTGCCGGCTCAAATATGACGTGCGGAAAATTACCACATAATCAATCCTGGCCGCAATGATCTTTTGGCTTTGATTTTCGTGTCGGACGGCCTCCCCTCCCGATGGAGGAGGCTTCATGGCGGCTGCCTCCGATGGGGGAGAATCGATAAGGTGAATTAAGAATTGCATTTTATCGATTCATGATATATCCTTAACGGCTTTATAAAATTGATGGGATCGAAAAAAGTTCATCGATTTTGTTTTTTTAAGCCCTCACTATTTACCGCTCACTAAGAACAGGAATACCCATTTGTTATGAAATCCGTTATGAAAAATGAACACATTCGAAACATTGCCATCATTGCCCATGTCGATCATGGAAAAACCACCCTGGTAGACGCCATGTTCCGGCAATGCGGACTGTTTCGCGAAAACCAGGACGTCAACGATCGTATCATGGACAGCATGGATCTGGAGCGGGAACGCGGCATCACCATTGCCGCCAAGAACTGCTCGGTCATCTGGAAAGGGATCAAGATCAACATCATCGACACCCCGGGACATGCCGATTTCGGCGGCGAGGTAGAGCGCGCCCTGTCCATGGCGGATGGCGCTCTGCTCCTGGTGGATGCCTCCGAAGGCCCCCTGCCCCAGACCCGCTTTGTACTGAAAAAAACATTTGATGCTGATCTTCCGGTGGTTGTGGTCGTCAACAAGATCGACCGCAAGGATGCCAGACCCGCAGAGATTCTGGATGAAATCTACGATCTGTTCATCGACCTGGATGCCGCCGAGGATCAGCTTGACTTTCCACTGATGTATGCCATCGGCCGGGAAGGAATCGCCCAGAAAACACTGGAAGAAAAAGGCGCCAATCTCCATCCCCTTTTTGATATGATCATCAACTACATCCCGGCCCCGAGCTATGATCCGGATGAACCCTTTCAAATGCTGGTATCGGATCTGGGTTATTCGGATTATCTGGGCAGGCTCGCCATCGGGAAAATCGTCAATGGCCGGGTCAAGTCGAATGACAGCCTGATCTGCATCGATGATCAGGCCAGACAGAACCCGCTGAAGGTCACCCGGCTTCAAACCTATCAGGGACTGACATTCTGCGAAGCCGCCGAGGTCGAACCCGGAGACATCATCGTGCTGTCAGGAATCGAGGACGTCAAAATCGGCGATACGATCTGCAACCGCAGCTTCCCCAAAGCCTTGAGACGCATTACCGTAGACGAGCCCACCGTATCCATGGAGTTCGGGATCAACAACTCGCCTTTCAGCGGCAAAGAAGGCAAATACGTCCAGTCCAGCAAAATCCGGGAGCGGCTGTTCAAGGAAACCCTGATGAATGTGGGAATCAAGGTCGAGGAAACCGAAAACAAGGAGATTTTTACCGTCAAGGGCCGGGGTGAATTTCAAATGGCCATCCTCATCGAAACCATGCGGCGCGAAGGGTTCGAGCTGTGTGTGGGCAGGCCCAAAGTAATCTACAAATACAAAGATGGCAGGCAGCTCGAGCCCATCGAACGATTTTTTGTAGACTGCGATGAAAGCTTTATGGGCATCGTTACCGAAAAACTGTCGAACCGGAAAGGAAAAATGATCAACCTGGTCAACAACGGCAAGGGCCGGGTGCGGATTGAATTCAGTGTTCCTTCGCGTTCGCTGATCGGATACCGGGATGAATTTTTAACCGACACCAAGGGAACCGGCATCATGAATTCGTATTTTTTCGGATACGAAGAGTACCGGGGGGATTTTCCCTCCCGCTTTACCGGCTCCATTGTTTCGGACAGACAGGGAGTCGCCGTGCCTTACGCCCTGTTCAATCTCGAACCCCGTGGCCAGCTCTGTGTCGTGGCAGGAACTCCGGTGTATGAAGGCATGATCGTCGGCGAACACAACCGCGATAACGACATCAATGTCAATGCCTGCAAAGAAAAGAAACTGACCAATATGCGGGCTTCAGGAAAGGATGACCATGTGCTGCTCTCGCCGATAAAAGCCATGACCCTGGAGCGGGCCATTCATTTTATCCGGGACGATGAACTAGTTGAGGTTACCCCCAAATCCATCCGACTGAGAAAATCCATCCTGGATGCTCACAAACGGCATACAATCCGGGCGGCAAAACTTAAAGAAACGGATTAAGAAAAAAAACGTACGTCGATGGGTCGATCGGGCCGGCGGTAGATCAGCTATCCCGATCCATCCCAGCTTTAAAAATCGGTTTTGCCCTTTGACCTGGTAAGGCTTGAACATGCCTTTGGGGATATAGACTTCGATCACCTTTTTCCCGCTGTCATATGGTTCCGGATCTGCATGGCCACATCAAACCGACGGGTCAACAATGCGGCGCAGGCCATCATCCGGACGGCTTCCGGCGTTTTTCGAAGCGAGCAGGAACGTCCGGCTATATCCAGCATCCGGGAAAAATCCCCCGCCTGATACGCTGCCATAGCCTGCTCCCGATAAGAGGCGGCATCATCTTCGATATCGGCCAACATCCCAATGTCGGCCTTACATCGGTGACATTGACGTTTTCCGGAATATCGCGCTTTACATACGGGGCAACTATCCATAAAACCTCTACAGGGGTCAGAGATAATTTTTTGCGTTAATATATGGGCAGGTTTGAAACCCGCCCATACGGATGTTCAAGAACAAACTTATTTTCGAACACAAGTAAGTCCCACTGATACTGATGACTGATAACTGATATTCTTTATCCTATATAGAAAAGAATTTCTTCAAGCTCCTTGGCAAGCGCTCTGGCGTCTTCCAGACGGCCGTCTCCGGCTGCATCCTGAATATCTTCCATGAGATTGACCATTTCATCGCGATCTTCCGGAGAGGCTTCTTCGATTTTGGCGGCAGCTTTGCCGATCAGCGTTTCAAGATCGGACGGCAACGGTCTGCCGGAAGCACCATTGGCCGGATCGGATTCGAATGTATTCTCCGGATCACTCCACATGTCGTCGACGCGCTGACGAAATTTCGATATCTCGGTATCGCTGAACCGGCCGATGGCATTTTCAATGACGCCTTCGATCTTGTTGCCCGTTGACTTTTCAATGGCCTGCATCTTGAGGATACCGTTCAAATCCAGGTTGAAATTGATAATGAGTTTACTGTTGCTGGGCGCAGGCGTCAGATTGAACAGAAATTTGCCCAGCAGCACGTTATCCAATGCATGGGGGGATTCCCCCTGATAAACCGTCACCTCGACCTGGGCCTGATTGTCGTATACCGTGAAAAAAAGATCGCTGCGGCTGGCCGGCAGTTTGGTGTTCCGCCGGATCAGCGGCACATAGACATGCGGGGTGGGGATGCCGTTAAGCTCTCCGAGTACGGAAGTTCCGAAAGAATAAGGTGTAATATCCAGCAAAACACTGGATGAATCGAGTCCCATTTCGCGTCCGGCCTGGATGGCGGCTCCCAGCGCTACGCAAAGATCCGGATCGATCTCTCCATGCGGCATCTGACCGAATTTTTCTTCGAGCATTCGGGAAATTTCAGGGATACGGGTGGACCCGCCGACCAGGATGATCTTGTCGATTGCCGATGGCAGCATGGACGCATCTTCCAGCGCTTTGGTGACGGAATCCATGGTCCGGGAAAGATCGTCCTGAATCATCTCGATAAAATCGGCACACGACAGCTCGTAAGACAGATGGATGGTCCTGAAGAGTTTTTTACCGATATGGTCTTCCTCGATCCGGACAAACGGTTCATAGGAAAGTGCTATCTTGGCCGTTTCCGCGGCCCGCTTGAGTCGGGCCATGACCACCGGATTTCCGATAACATCCAGAGACAGATCCTCTGAAATATGGGCCGTTAAACGGTCGACGACTTTCTGATCGAAATCATCGCCGCCCAGATGATTGTCGCCGGTGCTGGATAAAACCTCGACGATGCCGTCCTCGATCCGGACAATGGATACATCGAACGTGCCGCCGCCAAGGTCGTAGATCAAAATGGTCTGGGCGGTCGGGTTATGGCTTTCATACGCCAGGGATGCTGCAGTGGGTTCATTGATGATGCGAACCACATTGAGGCCGGCGATTTCTCCGGCTTCCCGGGTGGCCTGTCGCTGGGCATCCGTAAAATAAGCCGGAACCGTAATAACAGCTTTGCCGATGGATTTCTGGAGACATTTCTCGGCACGCTCTTTCAGCGCTTTGAGAATACAGGCCGATATCTCCTGAGGCAGATAAGTTGAGCCCCCCATCTGAATGCGATCACTGCGGCCCATGAGCCGTTTGACCGACTGAACGGTCCGATCCGGAGCAATGACAGCCTGATTCAAGGCTTCCCTGCCGACAATGATTCTGCCGTCGGCATCCAATCCCACAACAGAAGGAACGATACCGTTATCGTTATCCAGCAAAACGGTCGATAGACCGTCTATAATAAAAGCCACCTCCGAATTTGTGGTGCCTAAATCAATTCCAACAATGGGTTCTTCCATAACTTGTCTCCATTAAAAAAAACTGCTCAAGAAAAGTGATTGAAGCTTTTCTCTGAATTATTCACTGACAATCACTTCTGCTGTTCGCAGCAATTCCTGACCCCGCAGAAAGCCGGTCAGTAATTCCTCAACGACCATTCCTTTATCCATCCCGGAACCGCTCCGTTTATCCACAGCCTTCATGGTTTTTGGATCGAAGGGCCGGCCGGTTGTTTCAACAGGCAAGACATTGACGGATGCCAATGCCCTGTCCATCCGCCGCAGCGCCATTTCATAGCCTTCCACCACCCCTTCGATTCCTTTGGGCGCCGGTCTGAAAAAACTTTTGAATGCGGAGAGGGCCAAACTGGCTTCCAAACCCCGAACCAGCGTATCGCGAACTTCCAGAAACGGCAGGACGGTTCGTTTTTCGCTGGATTTACGGATATTCACCTCGAGTTCAGACAATGCCCGGGTGCGTTCCTTAAACAGGTTGGCAGTCTCCTGATAGGCTTCGATAAAGCCGGTAAGCGTAGAAAGGGTTTTGCCATGTTCCCGGCTCTGAATCCGGATTTCCTGACGCAATGCCGTAAATTCAGAAAGCACGGTGAACAGATCGCAGGATTCCAGAGCCCCAGATGCGTCGGTAGCGGATTTCTCGCTTGAAAGTTTTTCGGGCAGCGCCGCCAGCCAGGCGGAAAAGTCTTCGAAAGCCTTTTGCTTCCAATCATAGATCAGGTGATATTTCCGGATTCTGTTTTCGATTTTTTTTCGTAAATATCCACCGGCCCGGATCATCCAGGGCAGCAGACATTTTTCGTCGAAGTGCGTCCATTTCTGTTTCATCCAAGGATATATTTCTTTAATTTTCAAGCTAATATCCCGATTCACACCGCCGCCTTCCGGCCGGATTCCCGGATCAAGTCTTTGAGCCCGACCCGCTGCCTTTCCCTGGGTATATTTCTTGCCATCTCATAAAGCACCATTTCCATGTCTATGGCTTTTTCCGGCGCCAGATAGCGGGCCGACAGACGACTTCGGACATCCTTGATAGCATCGTATGCCGCGGTGATTTCCTGAAATTGTTCCGGATCTTTTTCAGGCGTATGGCGCTTGACTTTTTCGATGTAACACAACCGGATTTCTTCATCGGAGGCTTCCGGTGCTACCCCGAGTATCACATAATGAATCAGCATGGGTTGATTTCTTTCTGAACAATGAATATCACAATACTACTTTTTCTGTCTTTTCCCGAACAATACTATCTGAGCCTCACGGGATACATCGGTTGTCAGCGCAGTAAGTTTAACAAAGTCAGCCAGTGTATCGATCATTTTGCGCATCTGAGGCGCCGATCGGGCAATGTTTCGGAAATCTCGAATCATTTCATCGGGCAACCCCTTTACTTCCATTTCTTCGACAAATTCTTCCACCGAATTGACGATGTTGCGGCGTTCCGATTTATTGAGGCTCCCGAATTCAGCGAGTAGCGGTTCGATATCTTTAATTATATCATCAAGGCTGAATTCTTCGTCATCATCCATTTCGTCGAAATCATCTTCAATTTCGGGATATTGAAAGCCTGGAAACCCTTTGCCCGGATGATTTCCTTCCAGAATTGAAAAATCGAAACGCTCCAGTGAAGATTTCAAAAGCCCCGATGCGTGTCTTGACAGTTTTCTGGAAAGCGTTTCCAGTTGACTTAATACTACAGCATCCGCTTTTGCCAACACGTCGCGATAACGTTCCGAACAATAAGAAAAACCTGTCATATGCTTGAGCGTTATCAATAAAAACAACATCTGCTCCGCCTGGGGCTGATCTTTTTTTCGCAACCGTTTCTGCAGTTGATCAGCCATGAACCCCAGAATATCTTGATGGAAGAGCAGTTCAAATGTAGGAATCAAGTCTGCATCCGGAATGACGCCGAAGAGATTGCATGTATTGCTCAGCAGGATATGGGCGATATGCTTGCTCGGAACGATCTGCTGGCATTCTTTGGGAAAAGGACTGAGGAGCGCGATGACATCTGCAGGCGTCGGGGTCAATCGCCTGATTTCGTTATTCAACCTGTCTTTCACTTTTCTGGTGAAGCGGGGTTTGATTATTTTTTCGAGGGACTGGACTTCCTGAATCAGCAACCCCATCGCACGTAACCGATCCAATGTGTTCAATGGCTGGAAAACATCGATGGTTATTTTAAGAATCTGATCAGGTTGGGCGATCAGATCGAACAATACCTTTTTCTCGGCGATGATAGGACCGATTCTTTTACTGTTGAAGCTCTCGGCTTTCTCCAGATCTGAAAGCACAAGATGGAGTTTTCCCCGGCTGTGATTCTTGCAGGCTGCAATCACCAGAGACAGAGCCCGCCGATCTATTACCCGATTGTCGTGCGGAGCGCGCCGGGCTGCATCATCCAGTACTTGCTCGGCCTTGCGGAATGCATTTTTTTCATAATAAAGGGTGGCCAGTTCCAGACAAGGAAACGGATCATCCGGAAATACCTCCGACATTTTCAGCAGGGAGTTTTCGGTCGTTTCCTTGGCATACCGGGACTGCCGGGGAGTATCTATCAACAGCTCGTAAGCGCTGCGATTCAGCGGATCCAGCTCGATGCTTCGGCAGATCAAGCTCAGAACAATCTCATCCATGCTGGTGTGGCCTGCAGCGATACCCAACGATTTAGCAGTTGAAGGGTCGAGACGCTTTACTGGATGACCCGCGTGGTCTCTGTTTTTTAATTTTTGGGCGGCAAACAACAGAATCATGCCATAAACCATGTTTCGGTTTTCCAGATTTGGAATTTCATCTTTCAGCAAATCCAGATAAGATACTACCGTCTGCAGTAGATTATGTAAACTGTACAATTGTGCTTTGGCGATTAACAGCTTGAATTGATGTTGTGGAAGCAGGGAGGCAAAAAATTTTTCAAATTCATCGAAGGATACATAAGAACGCATCGACGAAAATATGATTGTTTCCAGAATCTGATGGATGGCAAACTCCGGGCTCTGCGGAAATATGGTCTTGGCAAAACTGGGAATATGGGATACTGCCTGCTTTATCTGCCTGTTTTTTAGACAATTGATGATATCTGCAGCCATTTTTTCAGGATTTGTCGTACCTTCCCACAGGCAGCTTTCGATATAGGGCCTGGGATCGCTGTGACCACCAGCCCCGTGTTTAAGGCTTTTGATACTCGATGCCAGTGGAAAATCATCGGGAATACGAGACAGTGTTTGCATCATCTCGCCGTCGTTTTTCTGATAGAACAGCACCATCGCCCTGCAAAAAAGCCGAATCGGCGCATACGGCGAAACACGGGGGACAGCCTTGAGTGCTTGTAGTGCATTTTCCCAATCCCCCTGATTCATCATGGATACAGCATCCTGAACCGGCCGGGAATCCCGGCGGAGCGGATGCGAAATATCCAGTCTTTCCAATGGCTGCCAGTCATTTATCATCATCAAACGATAAGCTACATGCTGTTGTAGTTGAACAGAGGGGGGATGGCTTTTCGTAAAATCAATATATAATTTCACAGCGTCTTGAACCGAAGCACAGGATATCAAATCGACGATATCGGCTTCTGTGAGCTGGTCTGCAGACGGCATCACAGCTACCGCCAGTTTTTTGACAGCATTGGCTTCCGGGATCAGTCCTTTGGACCGAAGCTGTTCTTCACGCAGCAGGTAAGCTCGGAAAAGCAATTGACGAACCGTTTCCGAAACACCAAGTTTTTTTTCAGCCTGTTTCAGTACATCTATGGCATCTCTGGCTTTTCCTCTTTCGAGAAAGGCCTTTCCCTGTTCGATCAAGTGTTCGGGGGGATGTTGTTGCAGCTTCTGAGACAGATCTTTTCGACTTTTATTGTCTTTTTTAAATTTTTTGACCATAATTCAAAAGGATTCAGCCTATCGGGTTATTATTGACGGAATACGCAACACGCCGGCCCATGCCATTTTTTTCACCTGAAATCAACTCCTATACACTGAGGCAATTTTGAATACCGGGAAACAATGCATCCTGCACCCTGGTGAAAAATCCATTTCACGGCCTTTTAGCATTTTATCGTTTGAACGTTCAAGAATAATGTGACTGACCGGAAAAAATATTGAATTGGTATAGATTTTGCTCATCTGAGAAAATACGTTACTGTGAAAAAATGAACAACCCTATAAACACAGGAGTAAAAATGAAACGGATCGATTTGATTATCAACGGCGCCAGACACGAGTTTGTGGTCGGGCCGGAACGGGTATTGCTGGATGTGCTGCGGGAAGACCTGGGACTAACCGGCGCCAAGCAGTCCTGCGATCGCAAAGGCCAGTGCGGCGCGTGCATGGTGATTGTCAACGACAAAACAGTGCTTTCCTGCCTGACCCGGGTTTATTCTTTGGAAAACGCCCAGGTCATCACCGTGGAAGGGCTGGGAACCCCGGAAAATCCGCATCTGATTCAGCAGGCATTCGTTCTGTCCGGCGCAATCCAGTGCGGATTCTGCACCCCTGGCATGATCATGGCCGCCAAGGCATTGCTCGATGTCAATCCGAATCCCGGTAGCGATGACATCAAAAAAGCGCTTTCCCGCAATCTCTGCCGGTGTACCGGCTATAAAAAAATCATCGAAGCCGTTCAACTGGCCGGCCGTTTCATCCGTAAAGAAATTACACCGGACGCCATTTATCCCAAACCCGAAGACAAGATCATGGGCGTATCCCATCCACGCCCCTCGTCATTGGCCAAAGCCTGCGGCACGGCGACGTTTACCGCCGATATCCGGCTGAAAGGTGCGCTGGAGGTGGCCGTCCTCCGCAGCACGGCGCCCCATGCCCGCATCGTTTCGATTGATGCATCCGGTGCGTTGAGCATGCCCGGGGTTGCGGGTGTGGTGACCGCAGCAGACATCAAGGGCACCAATATCTTGAAATATCTGGTGGCGGATCGTCCGGTTCTCTGCAAAGACAAGGTCCGCTATATCGGAGATCCCATCCTGATTGTTGCAGCCGACACAAAGCTTCAGGCCGAAGAGGCTCTGGCGGCAGTCCATGTCGAACTCGCGCCGCTGCCGATAATGGCCGGCCCCGAAGATTCACTCGGCGCGCATGCCGTTCAAATCCATGACGACTTACCCAACCTGTGTTTTCAACAGCCCCAGATCAAAGGGGATGCCAAGGCCGCGCTGAAAGATGCCGCAGCAGTCATCGAAGCCCGGTTCACGACCCAGATCAATCATCAGGCGCCGCTCGAGCCAGAAGCCGCTGTCGCTTACTGGGAAGATCCGGAGGAAGGTGAAGACCCCCGGCTGGTGATCGTCAGCCGCAGTATCAACATCCATCTTCATCTCGGGATGTTGCAGGCCGCACTAGGCTGGGAAAACATGCGCTACCGCGAAGCCTATTCCGGCGGTCAGTTCGGTATCCGGATCGATGTCATATCCGAAGGGATTGCCGGCGCCGCAGCGATTCATTTCAAGCGTCCGGTTCGATATATTCCAAGCATTGCCGACAGCATGCTGATGAGCTCCAAACGCCATGCTTTCAAAATGGATGTCCAGATGGGCGCAGACAGCCAGGGGAATCTGACGGCGTACTGCAACGATTTTGTTGTGGATAAAGGGGCCTACTATTCCATCGGTCATGTCGTGGTACACCGCGCGCTGCTCATGCTCTCCGGCTCGTATAATATCCCCAATGTTCAGGCCATGGCCAAACTCGTATATACCAACAATCCCTGGGGCAGTGCGGCCCGGGGTGCGGGCCCGCCTCAGGTCAATTTCGCTCTGGAATGCGCCATGGACATGCTGGCCGACAAGCTTGGCATGGATCCGTTTGAATTCCGCCTTCAGAATTCCCTTCAGCCCGGTCAGAGCAAATCCACCGGACGGGTGGTGCAGCAGTGGTGTCTGCCCGAACTGATGGAAGCCATGCGGCCGCATTATGAACGCGCCGTCAAAGAAGCCAAAGCGCATGGACCCGGACAGATCAGACGCGGCGTGGGTCTGGGGACAGGGGCTTTCGGCATCGGCGGCCCTGGAGACGTTTCGGTGGCGGCCGTTGAACTGGACACCGACGGCGGCATCAGCGTATATGCCGCTGCAGCAGATCCCGGAGAGGGCAACGACTCCATGCTGAGCCAGTTGACCGCCGCTTTCATGGGTATCCCTCTCGACAAGGTGCGTCTGTTCACCCGGGATACGACCCTCACCTCAGCCAGCGGTCCGGCAGCCGGCAGCCGCATCACCTACATGATCGGCGGCGCATTGATCAATGCTCTTGAGCAATTGAAGGCCGCCATGCAGGAAACCGGCGCCTGCACATCGGAAGCACTGGAAACCGCCGGCAAGTCCAAACGCTATCTGGGCCGGAAGAAAAACGAAGATGCCGGCCCCCTGGACACTCAGACCGGCCAGGGACCGTCATTTGAATCCCAGGTGCATGCCGTCCAGATGGTCGAGCTTGAAGTGGACACCGAAAGCGGCCAGGTGACCATTCTTAAAATGACCACCGCCGTGGATGCCGGACCGGTCATCAATCCCCTGAACCTGACCGGCCAGCTTGAAGGCGGCATGGATATGGGGGTGGGATTCGCTCTTCGGGAGGAATACATCGCAGGAAAAACCAAAGACTGGGTCAGTTTCAAATACCCCACGATCCGCAGCAGCTTTGAAATGGAAACCATCATCCGGGAAACGCCGCGTCCCAACGGCCCTCTGGGCGCGACCGGCGTCGGTGAAATGTGTATGGTTCCCACAGCGCCGGCGGTAATTAACGCCATCAAGAACGCCACGGGTGTCTGGATCTGTGATCTGCCGGCCACTCCGGAAAAAATCAAGGCTGCTCTGAATCCGGAGAAATAACGCCCATGGACACGCAGACCACCGATCATCCGACCGGACCGGGTTCCCGTCTGCGTGTTCTGGACGGTCGGAACATCCTTTTTGATGGTGAGGATTTTTTCAATGATTTCGCCGATTGGTCGGAAGCAGTTTTTGAAATCCTGGCCGCAGAACAAGGTCTGATCCAGATTACGGATCCGCACCGGCAAGTGGTCCAGTTTTTCAGAGATTATTATGCCTATCACGGAAGGGCGCCCATGAATCGCGAACTCAGGGTAGGCACCGGCATGTCCGTAATGGATTTGGAAAAGCTTTTTCCCGGAGGCCTGAAAGCAGGAGCCCGCAGACTTTCCGGACTGCCCAACCCCAAAACCTGTGATTGAACCGCAAGGTGTGCAAATGGATCAACCGACGGTCATCTATCTCGACAATGCCGCCACATCATACCCCAAGCCAGCCGCCGTGCTGCACCGGGCGCTGGAGCGATATCTGGCATTGGGAGCTTCCCCGAGCCGGGGTGGATATGATCTGGCCCGCGAAGCCGAGATGGCGGTATCCGACGTCCGAGGCAGGCTCCGCCGCTTTTTTGGTGCCGGCAGGGATTATCCGGTCTGCTTCGGCGGCAATGCCACGGATGCCCTCAACACCTTGATCCAGGGCCTGACCAAGCCGGGCGATCATGTCATCGCCACCTGTCTCGAGCATAATTCCGTGCTGAGGCCATTGCATCATTTGCGCGCCGAGGGGCGGATATCATTCGATCTGGCCGGGTTCGATGCGGACGGATTCGTGAATCCCGACGATATCGCAACCCTGATTCGGCCGCATACCCGGCTGGTTGTCATCAACCATGCATCCAATGTCCTGGGCGCCGTGCAACCGGTTGCCGCCATCGGTAACCTTTGCCGGAACGCGGACATTCCCCTGATTCTGGATGTTTCCCAGAGCGCCGGCATCCTTCCCATCGACATGCAAGCCTGGCAGGTTTCAGGTGTGGCATTCACCGGACATAAATCTTTGCTGGGTTCATCCGGCATCGGCGGCCTGATCATCCAGCCGGATCTGCCGGTCCGCACGATTCGGTTCGGCGGCACGGGCATTGATTCCGCTAATCTTTTTCACACACAAGACTTTCCCTACCGTCTGGAGGCCGGCACCCTCAATCTGCTGGGCATTCTGGGATTGGGAGAATCTCTGTTGTATTTACAGGAGCTGGAAAAGCAGGGATATCGCGAAAAAGAATCGGCTTTGGCCGAAAGACTGAGAGACGGGCTTTTCGATATCGACGGCGTCGATCTGTACGCCGCCACACACATGAAAAATCGCATTCCGGTAATCGCCTGCAATGTCCGTGGATATGCAGCAGCGGATGTCGGCGCCATTCTGGACGGCGATTTCAACATTGCCGTCCGCACCGGCCTGCACTGCGCCCCCCTGGTACACGAACGCCTCGGTACGGCCCCGAACGGTGCAATCCGTTTCAGCCTGGGTGTTTTCACCCGTCAAGCCGACATCGATGCAGCCATCCACGCCATGTCGCTCATTGCCCGAACTGCCTGAGAAAACTCACACGAAATAATGTTCCAGATCGCGATACGCTAAATTTACATTGGATGAACAGGATAAAGATTTCCCTTCTTTCTTATTCATTATCCTGTCCATCCTGTATATCCATGTGAATATCTTTTAATGAATCATGGCAGATTATTTTTTTTTCGTGTTGCCTTATCTATTTACCTCTGTCAGCGCCTCTTCGAAAATCGACAACCCCTTATCCAACTGCTCATCGGTGATCACCAGCGGCATCAGGGTGCGGATAACGTTACTCTTGTGGCCGCAGGAAAGCAGAACCAGACCTTTTTCAAAGCACGATGCCAGTATTTTTTTGGTTTCATCGGTGGCCGGGGCCTTAGTATGCCGATCCGTTACCAGTTCAAGGGCGATCATGGGACCCTTGCCGCGGATATCCCCGATGATTTCATACTTGTCTTTCATGGCCTGAAAACGTTTCCAGAGCTTATCTCCCAGAACCTCGGCCTGCTGCAGCAGTTGATCTTCAAACAGCACTTCCAGCACCGCCAGAGCCGCCCGGCAGGCAATCGGGTTTCCGGCATAGGTGCCGCCGAGACCGCCGACGTGGGGTTTATCCATCATTTCTTTTCGTCCGATCACCGCACTCAGGGGCAGTCCGCCGCCCAGGCTTTTGGCAAGTGTGATGATATCCGGCGCAACGCCCCAGTGGTCGATGGCAAACATTTTTCCGGTTCGGCCCGCCCCTGTCTGTACTTCATCAATAATCAGGGCAATGCCGTATTTCTGGCAGATGCTCTGCAGCTTGGGGAAATATTCCGGCGGCGGTGTAACAAACCCGCCCTCTCCTTGAATGGGTTCGGCAATGACGGCGGCTGTGGATTCCGCCGCCACATATGATGTGAAAAAATCTTCGAGGTAATCCGCGCACGCCGTACCGCAGGACGGATAGGACAAGCCGAACGGACATCGGTAGCAATAGGCGTAGGGCATGCGATAGACTTCCGGCGCAAATGGGCCGAATCCGAATTTATAGGGTTTGACCTTGCTTGTCAGGCTCATGGCCAGCAGGGTGCGGCCGTGAAACCCGTTTTCAAAACAGATGACCGCAGGCCTTCCCGTGGCATATCTGGCAATCTTTACGGCATTTTCTACTGCTTCGGCCCCGCTGTTGGCAAACAGGGTCATTTTGGGAAAATCACCCGGCGACAGTGCATTCAGCTTTGCAGCCAGTTGCAGGTATGGCTCGTACATGGCCACATGAAAACAGGTGTGAATGTATTTTTCCGCCTGGTCCTTGATGGCGGCAACCACTTTCGGGTGGCAGTGCCCCACGTTGTTGACGCCGATGCCGCCGGCAAAATCAATGAGTTCCCGGCCGTTCACATCGATCATCACCGCGCCTCTGGCCTCCCGGATAAATGCGGAGGTGACATGAAACGGGCCCTGAGGGATATGTTGTTTTCGAAGATCCAGAAGTTCCTGTATCGAAGTGTTCATAAGATTTCTCCTTTGATAATACATTCATGTTGGTTTTTTCGCATGCATAAAATGGACTGTAAGGTTTAGTCACTGCCGGATCTATAACGCAAGGAGCATACCAAATGCTTTTTCATTTAGAGTGCGGGCATTGCTTCAATGCCATGGCAGTTCTGAGATTCATCGATGATGATGCATAGTTGCATTTCTTATGCAGCTATGCATATATAGCATCGAAAATAGCCTCGATCCCGATTTAACCGGAGATGTCGATGATGTACGATAACAACAGCCTTATCGCTTTACCCACCATTCCGAACGAATTGATTTTCTATGAGATTCTGGAAAAAATACGGGATGCGGTCATTGCGGTTCAGACATCTGGAAAGATCAGTTATTTGAATCCTTCTGCAACCGCCTTTTTCAATCTTAATGCTGGTATACAATTTGAAACAGCATTTCCGGAGCTGAAACAGCAGATACTTAGCACTCTGAAGGATCGGCAACACTACCTGAACCAGCGTGTTTCCATCGATCATCAAGAATTTCTGGTCAGCCTGTACGCAACCCATGACCAGGGAAAACCGGCAGGAGCGGTGTGTATTCTTGAAAATCGCACGGAGGTAAATCAGATCATCGGTAAAATGCTATCTTTTCAAGAACTTTCCCGAGAACTGGATACGATTATCGACTCGTCTTACGACGGACTGTGGATCAGCGACGCCAATGCCACGGTGCTGCGGATCAATTTTGCCTCCGAGCGGCTGAACAATATCCGGGCTGCCGAAGTGGTCGGCCGCAACATGGCGGATCTCGTAGCCGAGGGCTTCATCAACCGATCCGCCACCCTTGAAGTGATTAAAACCGGAAATACGGTGACAATGCTTCAAAATACCAACACCGGCCGCAAATTGATGATCACGGGAAGCCCCATTCTCGATGAAACCGGCAAGCTGGTCCGTGTTGTCGTCAACGAGCGGGATATCACGGAAATCGACGCCCTCCACGAAGAGCTGCAACGTCAGGAAGCCATCAAGAATCAATATCGAAACCACATGCTGGAAATGCAGTTGGCGGAAATGGAATCCCGCCGGATCATCGCCCGAAGCCCCTGCATGGCAAAACTGCTCCAGCAGACCATCAAAGTCAGCAAGGTGGATTCCACCGCCCTGATTCTGGGCGAATCCGGCGCCGGCAAAGAATTGATTGCAGATCTCATTCACAAGCATTCGAACCGGGCCACTCAGCCCATGATCAAAATCAACTGCGGGGCCATTCCCGAATCTCTTGTTGAATCGGAGCTGTTCGGGTATGAAAAAGGCGCTTTTACCGGCGCCCATAAACAGGGAAAGCCCGGTTATCTGGAACTGGCGCAAGATGGGCTGCTGTTTCTGGATGAAATTGCAGAGCTTCCCCTGGCATCCCAGGTCAAGATGCTCCGGTTCCTTGAAGATGGTACGGTCTGCCGGGTCGGCGGCGTTAAAAGCCGAAAGCTCAATGTCCGTATTCTGGCGGCTACCAACAGGGATCTGAAAGAAATGGTCAAGTCCGGCGGATTTCGAAAAGATCTGTATTACCGGCTTCATGTCATCCCCCTCCATGTACCGCCGCTGCGGGAACGCTCCGAATGTATCCTGCCGCTGCTGCATCATTATCTACACTTTTTTGCCGATAAAATCGGCAAAAAAGAATCCATTCATCTTTCCAAACCCGTTACCGAAGCGCTGCTTTCTTATCCTTACCCCGGAAACGTCCGTGAGCTGATCAATATCTGTGAACGGGCCGTGGTCATGAGCGAGGGAGAATGGATAACACGCGACGATCTACCCCGGGATGTGGCGGATTCCCGAAAATCCAAAGCGATTACCGACCTCATGGATTTGTCTCAGCACACCCTCAAGGAACTCGTGGAGAAATTCGAGTACTCGGTGCTGATCAAGGCGTCCGCCCAGTACGGCACCCAGGATAAAATCGCCAAAGCGCTGGGAGTCGATCAGGCGACCATTGCCAGAAAACTGAAGAAATACGCCATGACCCATACCGCGCCAAAATGAAAATCCAACATATGCAATGATGCATATTTCATTTATGGGTTTTTGTTTTTTCCTTCAACGATCCATTTGAATTCATTTTCTCCGATGTGATCTGAATTTATAAACTGAACCTGGATAAATGCTTTTAACTGCATTGTCTTTTTCAACTTGATTCTGCAATATCCGCTTGTTCTGAAAGTTGATCAATTGTTCAGAATCTACATAATTGTTGTTCATCAGACCATATTATTACATTTCATGAAAACAATCAGCATATGGTAATTTTGCAAGCCATATCTGAAAATTTTGTTATTTCAAATAGTTTTAGAATTATTCCTGCTTAAACAAGCTGTCTTGCAATGTGGCATATAGATTGCTTAGAACACTTCATCACAGCAGAGAGGGTGAATCGGATGGCTGTGCTTATAACATTCAATTTTTTAGGAGGCAAACATGAAGGGACGAACGAAAGTACTGGCTTTACTGTTGGTGTTGGCAATGTCTGTACCCGTGTGGGCGGATGAAGCTCGCGACTTTTTCAAGGTCGGCGTCATCACCTCTCTTTCCGGAAGTCTGGCTACAGGCGGCAATGTCACCAAGCGCGGCTATGATCTCTGGGCCGATGCCGTAAATGCGGCAGGTGGTATTGAAATCCAGGGAAAGAAATACCCTGTCAAACTCTTTTATGGAGATGATCAGTCCGAACCCGCTCAGGGTGCTTCCGCAGCAGAGCGGCTGGCTACCCAGGAGAAAGTCGACTTTGTTCTGGGCCCCTATGCTTCCGGCCTGACCCTGGCCGCAGCCCCGGTTCTGGAGAAATTCAAAATCCCCATGATTACCGGTTCCGCTGAATCGCCGATGATCTGGAAAGAAAAATTCCGCTATACTTTCGGCACCATTCCTCCAGTCAACTATACCGGATCAGCACCCATCAACACCATTGCCGGCCTGAACCCCAAACCCAAAACCGCTTTGATTCTGGGCTCAAACGATACTTTCTCCAAAGCTACGGCCGAAGCATTTCAGGATGCAGCCGTCAAAGCCGGTATCAAAGTGCTTAAATTCAATATCGTTCCTTCCGGCCAGGACCTGATTCCCTATCTCTCCGCTGCCAAAGCCATGCAGCCGGACCTGATCGCTTTCGGCGGACATGACGAAGAACTGATCAAGCTGGTGAAAGCCCTGAATCAGATCAATTATACCCCCAAAGCCCTGTTGATGCACTACGGCGTTACCGAACCGGCCTTTATCGAGGCGCTGCAGAAAAGTGCAGATCAGGTTTTCGGCGCTTCCGTCTGGACCGAATCCATCAAAACCAAGGGAGAAGTACTGTGGCCGGATGCCAAAAGCTATGCCGATGCCGCCATGAAAGCCTATAATGTACCGGCCGATTATACCCAGGCAGGGTCTTCTGCCGCCGGCATCGCCTTTCAGATGGCCCTGATCAAGATCAACGGCGTTCCGCCCCTGGATGAGAAAAAACGGGACGAGCTGGTCGATGCACTCGAAAAACTGAAAGTGAATACCTTCTATGGCGAGATCGGCTTTGCCACCGAAGGCCAGTTTTATCATGCCAATGTTGGCCTCACACCACTGACCATCCAGATTCAAAACGGAAAAGTTGTTGTGGTCGGCCCGGACAGTCTGGCTGAAAGCAAGCCTTTATACCCCATGAAAGCCAAGAAATAGTTTTTAAATTTAAACTTGTAATACAACCTGAATGAATATTCACCGCAAAGACGCAAAGGTCGCAAAGCGTTTAGATCAATTACATGCTTTATCTTTGCGTTCTTTGCGTCTTTGCGGTGAAATCATAAATAATTTCTGCCTGTTCACCCGATTTTTTTATCAGCCACCGGAGCAATCACCATGGAATTATTGCCACAGGCCACGGTAGACGGCCTTTTGATCGGCGGAATTTATATCACCATCGCCATCGGTTTTTCACTGGCCTACGGCGTCATGCACATCATCGATTTTGCCGTCGGCGAATGGATCATGCTGGGAGCTTTTCTCGGCTATTATCTCAACCTATGGTCCGTTCTGGATCCGTTCATTCTCCTGCCGGCAATATTTCTGGTTTTCGCTGTGATCGGATACCTGATTCAGCCCCTGGTTTACCGGGTGATCAGCGGCAAAAAAGGAAACCCCGTCCTGATGGGACTGGTCTTTACATTCGGGCTGGCGCTGATGTTCCGCGGTGCAGCCTTGACCGGTTTCGGATTTTATTCCCATTCCATCCCGTCTGCCATATCCCAGGATTCCTTTTTTATCGAGATGGGCAGCGTTTTCATCACCATCCCTTATGTGCGTCTGGCAGGTCTTCTATATGCCATCGCCATTACCCTGGTGCTGCACTTTGTCCTGAAGAAAACCGATTTCGGCCGTGCGGTCAGAGCCCTTTCCCAGCATCGTGAAGCGTCGGGACTGATGGGCATCAACGCCAAGCGGATCAGCTCTTATGTTTACGGTATCTATGTCGGACTCAGCGCCATGACCGGTGTCATCATCGGCAGTATTTTCACCCTCAACGCGCAGATGGGCGGCGAATACACAATTCTGGCGTTCTTTATCGTGGTTCTGGCCGGCATGGGATATCTGGCCGGTGTTCCATGGGCGGCGTTTCTCCTGGGCCTGGTTCAGTCTTTTTTCCTGATTTACCTGAATCCCAGCTACACCCTGATGGCCGTATTCGGCATTCTGTTCACCATTTTGTTAATCTCCCCCAAAGGGCTTTTTGGAAGAGGCGTATGAGCCGAAAGTATCTCTTACTTATTTTATCCTTCGGCGCCCTGCTGGCCGTGCCATCTGTGATTCATGACACTTTTTTTCTGAGAATCATCACAGAAGCCATTCTATGGATCGGTCTGGCCATTTCCTGGGATGTCCTGGCAGGCTATACCGGCTATCTGAATTTCGGTCATGGCGCCTTTTTCGGTATCGGGGCCTACACCACCGCCCTGCTCATGAAGCTGTGCGGCTGGTCTTTTTTTCTGGCGCTACCGTTTGCAGGCCTGGCTGCAGGCGCCCTGGCCGTGATTGCCGGCATTCCGACGCTGCGGCTCAAAGGTGCCTATTTCGCCATTGCCACCTGGGCCCTGTCCCGTGCGATTCAGCAGGTGGCGCTGGTCATGGATATTACCGGCGGGCCCGACGGCATGCGGCTGCCTACATTTTTGCATCCCGATTTTTTCTACTATCTCATGCTTGGGGTTGTGGCCGCTATCTTTGCGTTGTACTGGTTTTTGCTGGAAAAAGCCCCTTTCGGGCTCAAGGTCAAAGCCATCCGCGAAGACGATCAAAGTGCCATGTCTCTGGGGCTTAATCCCACCTGGATCAAACTCCAGGCATTTATTCTTTCCGCTGTTCCCACCGGGATACTGGGGGCCATTTATGCTTACTGGATCACCTATATCGATCCGGCATCGGTACTGGGAGATCTGGTAACGGATCAAGCCGTTGTCATGGCGGTCTTCGGAGGCCTGGGAACCCTGATCGGCCCCGCCATCGGCGCCATCATCATTTATTTGTTCAAAACTTATTTCTGGGCGTACCTGTCCGATTATCAGGTTCTGTATCTGATCATCCTCGGCGGGGTGATTGCCGCCAGCGTCGTATTCCTCCCCAATGGCCTGTGGGGAACGATATCAGGATATTTGCAGACCCGTAACGCGGTCAAGCAGAAGCCGGTTCCCCAAGAAAAAATCGATAAAGGAGTCCATCATGTCTGAACCTCTCCTTCAGGTGAATGCCGTCACCAAAACCTTCGGCGGACTCCATGCCGTGTTCCAGGTATCTTTCCATATTACTCCCGGCGAGATTATTGGACTCATCGGCCCCAATGGTGCGGGGAAAACGACCCTGTTCAATGTAATCAGCGGCTTTTATGCGCCCAACAAAGGGCAGATCCTTTTCAATGGACAGGATATCAGCGGAAAGCCGCCTTACAAGCTGGCTGTTCTTGGCATCGGCCGCACGTTTCAGGTGGTGAAACCCTTTGCCGGCCTGACGGTTCTGGAAAACGTCATCATCGCATCATTTGCACGCCATCCCAAGCGCCGTCAGGCGGAACAACATGCATGGATGATTTTGGAAACAACGGGTCTTGCGGATCGGGCCAATGCCCAGGCTTCCAGTTTGACTCTGGCAGGCCGAAAGCGCCTGGAAGTCAGCAAGGCCCTGGCGCTCGAGCCGACACTGCTGCTGCTCGATGAAGTGGTGGCAGGTCTGAACCCGACCGAGGCGGACCGGACCATCGAACTGATTCTTTCCCTGCGCGATCAGGGGATCACCATTTTAATCGTCGAGCATATCATGCGGGTTATCATGAACATCAGCGATCGCGTTGTGGTTCTCAATTTCGGCCAGAAAATCGCGGAAGGCGTTCCCAGGGATGTGGCCAAGGATTCCGGGGTCATCCAGGCATATCTGGGGGAGGCACCTCAATGAATATTTTAAATGCAAAAGCGATTTCGGTTTATTACGGGGATATCCAGGTCTTGTGGGACATTTCCTTTTCCATCCCCTCCGGACAGATTGTGGCCCTTCTCGGGACCAATGGCGCCGGTAAAACAACGGCGCTGAAAACGATCTGCGGTCTGCTTTCCGGCATATCCGGTCAGATAGATTTCGAAGGAAAGCTCATCAGCGGCCTGCCGGTCCATGACATCGCCAATCTGGGAATTACCCTGGTTCCCGAAGGCAGGCAGCTCTTCCCCAAAATGGATGTGGAGGAGAATCTTCTGATCGGATCATATCTCACCCGAACACGGGTTCATCGGGCAAAGAATCTTAAAAAAGTCTATGAGTTTTTTCCCCGTCTGGCCGAACGTAAAAACCAGACCGCAGAAACCCTTTCCGGCGGCGAGCAGCAGATGGTGGCCATCGGCCGCGCCCTGATGCAAAGCCCGAAACTGATCATGTTCGATGAGCCCAGCCTTGGACTTTCCCCGATTCTGGTTCAGGAAATGTTTCGGGTCATCGAAGAGCTGCACAGCCAGGGCCTGACGATTTTTCTGGTCGAGCAGAATGTTCACCAGACACTTAAAATCGCCGACTACTGCTATGTGATGGAAAACGGCCGCATCGTCAAGGAAGGTACGGGA